>NZ_JBFAXX010000015.1:0-116207 GCF_040680995.1 Kitasatospora sp. NPDC051914 | reverse complement strand
TGCATGGCTTGGAGTCGGGCGGTGGGGTGTTCGGGTTCGGCCATCTGCATGGCTTGGAGTCGGGCGGTGGGGTGTTCGGGTTCGGCCATCTGCATGGCTTGGAGTCGGGCGGTGGGGTGTTCGGGTTCGGCCATCTGCATGGGTTGCAGTCGGGCGGTGTGTTCGGGTTCGGCCGCCTGGACTGCGTCGGTCGAGACCCTGGCGGCCACGTGTTCGGTGGCCGCCACCGCCTCGGTACGCCTCAGTTGCTGCTCTTCCATCTCGCTCCTCAGCGTCCCTGACCGGCTGCCGCACCTGCCGCGCCGCCACCCGTCGCACCGCCGCCGGCTGCCCCGGCGGGTGCCTCACCGCTGCCCTCGGGGAATCCCCCCGAACTGGCCAGCCGCGCCAGCGCCGCCCGCATGAACGGCGTCGGCACCTGGAAGCCACCCTCCTCACGGAGCGGTGGCGGGCCGTCAGCCGTGGCCGCAGGCGCAGCCGTCGCCGAAGCGGTCTCGCTGGGGGCCGGCTCCTCGTCCGGACGGCCACGCCGCTCGGCCACCGAACGGGCCCGCTCCAGGTACGCCTCCTCGGGCGAGCCCGAACCCGAACCCGAAGCGGTGGATGCGGCGGTAGCCGTGGTGTTGCCCTCGGAGCCCGAACCACCGGACCCCGACGTCGTGTCGAGCGAAGTCGCACCCTCCGGTCCGAGCACGGCCATGGCCAGCTGGCTCATGAAGTCGCCGCCGCCCGCGGCCGGGGTCTCCTGCCCGGCGGTGGCCACCGCCGTGTGCACGGGCTCCGGGGCCGGGGCCATCCCCGACTCCCCGACCCAGCGTTGCCGCATCCGCACCCAGCGCCGGTCGTCCGGGTCGTGGTGGACGGCCTGGCCGAGGATTCCGGAGTCGCGCAGCGCCACCGTCTCCTCGTCGTCCTCCTCCACGCCGAAGCGGGTGGGCCGGACGAAGCGCGAGCCGGACTTGGCCGCACCGGCCGCCGCGCCACCGCCCATCCCGGGCATCCCGGGCATGCCGCCACCGGCCATGCCACGGGCGGAGGTCGCGGCCGAGCCGGAGGCACCGACGCCGCCGCCCGCACCGCGCCCGCCACCGGCACCGACGCCACCGGCCGTGGTCGGGGCGCCGAGCGGGTGGGCGCCGCCCTCGGCTCGGCCGAGGCCGCCTGCGGTCCGTCCGCCGCCGGGGTGGTAGCCGCCGGCCGCGGACGCACCGCCGCCGAGACCGCCACCACCACTCCCGCCGACCCGGGCGCCACCGCCCAGGCCGGAGCCCGCGCCGGCGATCGCGCCGGGAACGCGGCCGCCGGGGGTGAAGGGCGCGGTGGTGCCACGGCCGGGCAGGGTGCCGCCGGGCAGGCCGCCCGGGCGGCCGATCAGGCTGCCGGGGGTGCCCGTGGTGCCGCCACGGCCGCCGAGCGGGAGGCCGCCGAGCGGGAGGCCGCCGAGCGGGAGGCCGCCAAGTCCCCCGACGCCGCCCGGGTCGGCCCCGCCGGGGGTGAACGGACGGAGCGGCACGGTCGACCGGACCGGGGCGGCGAGCTGGCCATCGGTGCCCGGGGGCTGATGCCCCGCCAACGTGAGGCCGCTGGGGCTGCCGACCGACGGAAGCTTGAACGCGGGCTTGCCGTCCGGGCCGAGCGAGGACCCGCCGCCACCGAACCCGCCACCGCTGCCGAGTCCGCCGCCTCCGCCACCGAACGGCGTCGGCGCCTGCGGGGTCGGCATCTTGAACGGCTGCAGCGTGGGCGCACCGCCGCCTGCCCCGCCGCCCGGTCCGCTCAGCGAACCACCCGGCATCCCGGGGACTCCGCCGCCGGGCAGGCTCCCGGGCACGGCACCGCCGGGCTGGAAGCCCTGGATGCCCACCGGGGTGGGGACACCCGCACCGGAGAAGGAGTTGATGCCCGTCTGCATGGTGTTGGGCGCAGTGACACCGGAGACGCTGTCCAGACTGGTGCGCGGCGGTGCACCCGTGTCTCCGCCGCCACCGCTGCCACCACTACCACCGGTCAACGCGGCGACCTCGGCGGCCGCCGTCATCTGCTGCACGTGGCCGGAGCCCTGACGGAGCATCGTGTCGACGTTGGAGCCGACCTGGTCCACGTAGGTGTTGTACGTGGCCACGGCCTCCTTGATGCCCTCGGACTTGGCGATGTCGTCGTTCTTGCCGGCCGGGTTGTCCTCGATGTACTCCTTCGTGTACTGGAGTTCGCGGATCATCTCGTTCTTGGTCTGGACGACCGCCTCGATCGCGCCGCGCAGCGACTGCGCGACGGCGCTCGCGGCCGAGACCGTGCTGGAGACGTGCGAACCGTCCCCTCCGCTGAACTTGTGGAGGTAGGCCGCGAAGCTCTCGGCGGCCTCGCCCTCCATCGCCTCCATGGCCAGCTTGGCATTGGCCACGATGGCGCCGATCCGGGTCTCGGCGAAGGTGTTCCACTTCTCCCAGGCGAAGGCCAGGTCGCCGAGCAGGTCCTCGTTGCTGTCGGGGAAGGTGATGCCCTTCCCGTTTTCGTTGCTCTGGATGACCTTGAGCACTTCTGCCAGGTCGGGGGGCAGGTGGATCACGGTGTCCGTCCTTCTGCGAGGGTCGACTCGGGCAGGGTCAGGCGAGCTTCGGGCCGCTGCCGCCGCCGGAGTGCGACGGCGGGGGCTCGGGGTCTTCCCAGGCGTTGTAGTCGAGCGTCGGGGCGTCGGCCGAGGTGAAGCCGGACTGTGCCGTGACCGGGCCACCGGTCTCGCCCGCGACGACCACGGTGACGGGCTTGTCCCGGGTGGTCGGAGGGACCTGCGCGACCGGCGCGTCCGCGCCCTCGATGGCCCGCAGCGACATCGCATTGGACTCGTCCGCGGCGGTGTAGTTGGCGACCATCAAGCGCAGGTTCGCCGCGACCTGGGCGCTGTTCGCGAGGAACTTCTGGATGCCCTCCAGCACCTGCTCCTGGTGGTCCGCCAGGCCGCCGACCGACCCGGTGGATCCGGTCAGCGACTTGGCGAGCCGATCGGTGCCGTAGACCGTCGGCTTGATCTGTGCGACCGCCGCCTTCAGCTCGGCGGTGGGCCGTTCCAGGTCGTCCAGCATGGTCTGGATCATCTTCGCCGCCGCTTCGACCTGTTCGAGGTCGATCCGGAACTTCCCCTCCGCCATTTCCCACCCCTTGCTTCTGCGCATCGATGGCCGACGCCCCGAAGGCCACCGGCGGTGAACTCGCTCTTGCTCAACGACCACTGGCGTGACGTCAGAGAGTGACGGCCCCGTCCGGGCCGACCACGTACAGGCCCGTCTCGGTGAAGGAGATGGCCAGCGGCGCACGGTCCAGCGGCGCCTCGTTCAGCAGCGTGCCGCTACCCAGGTGCCAGAGCCGCACGGTGTTCTGCTCGTCCCCGGCCGCGACCAGAGTCTCGCCGTCCATCTCCTGGCAGACCAGCGTGCGGACCCGCGCCGCGCCCCCGGCCAATTCGGTGACCGCCCGGCCGTCCTCCGCGTCGAAGGCCCGGACGGCGCCGTCGGCCGTACCCGCCAGCACCACCGGCCGCCCGGCGTGGGTGGCGAAGGCCAGCGCCGCGACCGGGACGGCCAGCCCGCTCACCACCGGGCCCGGGGCGCCGGTGACGGCGTCCCAGACGCGCAGGGTGCCGTCGCCACCCGCGGTGGCGATCAGCGGACGCGGCAGCTGCGGGCCGATCGCCAGCGCGGTGACGCCCTGCTGGTGGCCCGCCAGTCGGAGCAGCGGGGCGCCGTCCAGCGCGCCGCGCACCCGCACCACGCCGTCCGCGCCGCCGGAGACCAGGGTGGTGGCTCCGAGCGCCAGACAGGTCACCGGGCCGGTGTGCGGAGTGGGGACGGAGAGCGGGGTGCCGTCGGCCAGCCGGTGGCAGCGCACCGCGCCGGTCACGGTACCGCAGACCAGCAGGCCCTCGGTCACCGCGACGGAGCTCACCGACCCGCCGTCGTTGGCGAGTTGGAGACGCTCGACGCCGCTCTCCCAGAGCCGCACGGTGCCGTCGCCGTACCCGGCGGCCAGCACCTGGGCGCCGTCCGCGGTGGTCGCGGTCGCCAGCGCGTTCACCGGGCGCGGGGCGGTGGCTGGCCCGGCCGGCTCCCAGGTCGCCAGCGCCGTGCCGTCGGCCGGGTCGAAGAGCCTGATCCGGCCGCGCTCGTCACCCACCGCCAGCGCCGCGGCATCGCCGTGCCGGACGACCGCCAGCGCCGTCAGCCAGACGCCGCGGACGGCCCAGCCGTTCAGCCCGGTGCCCCGGTAGACGTCCCAGGTGCGCACCGTGCCGTCCAAAGCGCAGGAGGCGAGCACCGGTTCGCCGGCCAGCTCGGTGAAGGCCAGTCCGGTGACGGTGGCCGAGTGGCCGACCAGCACGGCCAGCGGCTCGCCGGTGGCCAGGTCCCAGAGCCGGATCTCGCGGTCCACGCCGGCCGAGGCCAGCACCGCCTGGTCACCCAGCGAGAGCACCGCCAGGGAGGTGACCCGCTCGCTGTGGCCGACCAGCAGGTGCAGCCGGGCCCCGGCCGCCGCGTCCCAGACCCGGACGGTGCCGTCCCCGCCGGCGGCGGCGACCAGGTCGAGCCCGGCGCAGCGAGCGTGCACCAGGGCGGAGGCGCCCCGGCCGTTCACCGCGAGCAGCCCCAAGCCCTTGCCGTCCTCGGCCCGCCAGGCCCGCACCTCGCCGTCCCGGCCGCCGGAGAAGGCCAGCGGCACGCCCTCGACCACTGCGGCGGCCACCACCTGAGCGCCCTCGCCACCCGAAGTCCCGTGCAGCAGTGCGCCGGTGGCGGCGTCCCAGACCTGGACGGCGCCGTCCTGCGCGCCGACCGTGAACAGGTCCCGCTCGCCGACCCGGCCCAGGGCCACGGCGGTGGGCAGCAGTCCGGCCTCCTCGTCCGAGTCGCCCAGCGAGGCGCCGTGGTCGGCGAGTTCGGCCAGGCCGAAGCCCCGGCCGGCCACCGCGAGGGCGAAGGCCGGACGGCCGGAGACGGTGCCGATGGCGGCCGTCGGGGCCGCTTCGGCCGGATCAGCGGCGGCCAACTGGACCAGATTGCCGGGGAGTTGAGCTGGTTCGGCGGGCTGGATCAGCTGACCGGCGAGCGCCTCCAGCATCCGGGCGATGCCGGGCACCGGGGTGTCGGTGCCGTCCGCCCAGGTCAGCTCGCCGGCCACCAGCCGCCGTGCCTCGGCGGCCCCGCCACCGAGCCCGGGAGCGGCATTGCGCAGGGCGTTGAGCACTCGGGCGGGCACCGCCGGGTCCACCGTCGCGGTGCGTACCACCTTGGTGCCGCCGCTGTGGTGGCGCACCCGCAGCGCCCCGGTCTGGTCGAGGGTCAGTTCGAGTCTGCCTCCCGGCATTTGCTCCCCGCCGACCGAGAACTCCACCAGTCCCGACATCTTCCGAACCCCCAGCCCTGGTACATGGACAAGCCAACCGCGCTATGCGCGTAGATCAAATGTGCACGTGGATCAGCGTGGATCAGTATGTGTGAAGCGCCCGGTGGCGCCCGCGGTTCAACAGAGGTCCTCGGGTGCCAGGGTCGCGTAGACGGCGTCATGCAGCTTCTGAGTCCGGGAGCTGCGGAACAGTGCGGGCCGGTACCCGGCCCGGCGGAAACCGATGGAGGCCCCGACCACCTGCACCCCCATGTTCTCGGCCGCGGCGTACGCGTCGATCCGCCGCAGACCCAACTCCTCGAAACCGAACCGGCAGACCAGTCGCATCGCGGAGGCCGCGGTGCGCAATCGCCGGTGCTCGGGCAGCAGCCAGATCGAGATCTCGGCCGCGCCCTCCTTCGGTCTCAGGTCCACCAGTTCGGCCAGCCCGATCGCGGGCCCGCCCTCGTCGCCCGGGCCCTCGTTGCCGTTGCCCTCGCCCTCGGAGCCCTCGGCCGCCAGGGCCACGGCGAAGTACGCGGCCTTGTCGGCGTCCCAGAGTCTGGGGGCGACCTCGGTGATCCAGCGGACGGCGGACTCCCGGTCTGGGTGGCTCAGGACGCCCTGCATGAACTCGCGCACCAGGGGATCGCGGGACCCCGCCCGCAGCGTGTCGGCGTCACGCTCCTGCGGCCTGCGGACCAGCACCTGGCCGTCGCGCATGACTGAGAGCGCTTCCACCGAGCTCAGCGAGCAGGTGGCGCCCCGATTCCTCCCCATGGGCCGTATAGAAGCATTTTGAAGCGTGTCAATCAACCCGGCCGGATTCGGCCCTACCGGCCAGTAGTCACAACCCCCCGCCTGTTCGGCGGCCTACGGAAGCGCGCTGACAGTTCGCTGGTATACGAATCGGCCGGGGCTGCTCCGGCGTAGGGCGGGGCCGCGGGTCGCGGTGCCCTCGGCGGCTGATACGGGGATTCCGGTCGGGACTCGTGGAGGACTTGCGGTCGGTGACGATGGTCACGTCCCGGGCCGAGTTCGACGGAAGGGCAGGAGCTTTGACGGCGGGGCGGCGAATCCTCTGGGCTTCAGGCTCGTGGCGGGGAGCGTGCTGGCAGGAG
Source organism: Kitasatospora sp. NPDC051914 (assembly GCF_040680995.1). NCBI lineage: Bacteria > Bacillati > Actinomycetota > Actinomycetes > Kitasatosporales > Streptomycetaceae > Kitasatospora > Kitasatospora sp. NPDC051914. Next base: position 109,713 of record NZ_JBFAXX010000015.1, on the reverse strand, counting down.
CCGGTGGCCACCGCGCGTCGGGCGACCGGCGAAGTCCCTGGACGCACCTGGCGCCATCCGTCGCGAGCCGCCCCTCTTCGACTCGTCCACAGGTCAGGTAGGGTGCCAGAGTGTTCCGCCGATCTGGCTCGGCGACAACTCCTCGGTGACGAAGAAGGTGATCGAGCGGCTGTACGCCTGCTCGTCGATCCTCAACTCCCAGGGCCAGTACGCGTACTACGGGCGGGTGGGCGGCTGCCTGGTCACCGGCAACGAGGACGGTGCCAAGCACTGTGCGATGAACGTCATCTACAGCCTGCAGCACCTCGGTTACGTCATCCCGCCGCAGGCCGACGCGGGCTGGGTCGGCCCGGCCGGTCCCGGCCCGTCCTACCCGGACGAGGGCTCGGGCGGGCCGGAGAACGACTTCACCAACCGCAACACCACCTTCATGACGTGGAACCTGATGCACCTGGCCCGGATGCTCAAGGACGCCGGCGGCATCCCGGCCCACGGCAACCAGCGCTCCGAGTGGGACGCCGGCTGCCGCTTCGACTTCGAGAACCCCGAACACCGCTGAGAGCGCTGCCCGCGGGTGTTGCGGTACGGGTTCCGTCGGCGAGGAGGGGCAGGACGGTGTCGGGGCCGTCGACCGGGCGCGTCGGCTGCCTGCAGTCGGTGGTGGGCTTCTTCGGGCGAGGGCGGGGCCGAAGCGGAAGGTTCCTCAAGGACGTCGACGGCGAGGAGGGCCGGCCGGGGGACCCGTCCCCGAGGGGCCGGACGCGAGCGCCGCGTCGGCACTTGCGTCACGGCACTGTCGCCGCCCCGGGAGCCGGCTCGTACCAGAGGCTCGCCATCGGCGACCGGGCGGTCCACCCCAGCGAGGTGTAGAGCTCACGACCCTCGGGCGTGCCGACCAGCACGCCGGTTCGGGCTCCGGCTTCGTACGCCGCGTTCTGCAGTGTGCGCATCACCAGGCCGCCCAGCCCCCTGCGCCGGTGCTCGGGCGCGGTCTCGATCTGGTCCGCGATCGCGCCGGCCCTGACTCCGGCACCTGAGCCCTGGGCGATCTGTCCGCGGGCCGCGAACTGCCCTTCGACGGTGCGGACGAGCACCCGGGTGACACCGCCGCGAGTCCACGAGGTCACCGTGTACCCAGCCGGCACCGCAGGCCGGTCGGCCGCCAGTGAGCAGGTCATCAGGACGCCGGGCCGGTCGAACCGCCAACCCGGCCCGACCCACGGCCGGACCTCGTCGTCCTCGGCGAGCAGCTTCAGCCAGGTCCAGGGCGCGCTCGTGCCGGCAGCGATCTTGCGAACCGTAACCTCGGTCGGCTCGGGGACCACATGCCGCCGGACATGCCGGGCCTGTCCGACGTCGATCGTCCAACCCCACGGCTCATCGACCGGATCCGCCGCGCCGCGCGAGACCACCCAACCGTCGATCCAGGCCCGCACGAGCTCGCCGATCGTGCCGTCCGACATGGCCCAACCCCCCCCACGTGGTAACAGGCATGGTCGCACAGCAGACATTACCTTCCGGATGGCGTGACGACTACTGCTGTAGCCGCCAAGTGCCCGGTCGAGCCCGTGTCGCGGTGCCGTGGAGCCGGAGGGGGAAGCATGCTGCCGGAGGGCGACAACGCCGAGGGCCGGGGCGGCGGGGGAGCGACGACGGGAGCGGTGAGCAGCCGGACCGCCCACCCCGCCCGCACCGTCCCGGGCCCGAGGACAACTTCTGGGTGGCGCTCGGACTGATCGTGGTGGTCCTGATCCTGGTTGTCCTCCTGTCCGACGTGGACATGGACACCGGCCCTGCGAATCAGGACTGGAACAGTGTCTGGCACTGAGCGGCCGTACCACGGGCTCGAAGGGGGACGCGTGGAGGACCGTGGTGCCCGCCGCTCACGGCTGCTCGTCCGTGAGCTGTTGCATCAGGCCGAGGCGGTCGATGACGGCGTGCCGCTCGCTGATGCGGTCGCCGACGAAGCGGAGCCGCCGCCGAAGCGCTGGGCGAGCACTTCCCCGACCATCCCGATCCGCTCGCGGCTGCGGTGGTCCTCATCGGCGCGGCGTACCAACGCGCCCTGCACACCCACCTGCTGGGCGACGCGGCGAGTCGTTTCCTCCCCCCGGCCGAGTCCGTCGCCCGAACTCTCCTGCCCTCCTTCCCCTGAGCAGTGGCGGCGTCGGCAGGGCCGTCGACGCCCTGCGTGCCCAGGGACGCGGCACCCCCGGTCCGGCCGCCCCGAAGGCGAGGACCGAAGCCCCCTGCACCAGTGCCTCCCCTGCCCCGAGGGACCCCAGCAGCCTGCCCTTCTGACGGCCGACAGCGCACCGGCCTCACCGCGCCCGCGCCACTGGCACCGTGCCCTGTCAGCCGTGGGTGCTCGTGCGGTGCATGCCCGACCTGCCGGTCTCCGGTGCCAGTAGCGCGCTCAACGGGGTGCCCTTCATCCAGGACTCGAGCCGGTCGACGTCGATCAGCGTCAAGCGACGGCGAGCGGCGGTCCTGCGTTCGTGCTTGCCGAGCGGCCCGAGGGCGACAAGGACGGTCACCTCGGCGCCGAGCCGTGCGCGAGCGGCGTCGTCGAACGTTCGGAGGTGGCGGGCGTCCACAGGGCGGTCGCCGCACTCTCGTGTGCACTTCACGGCAGCCTTCCGGCCGTCCGGCAGACAGCCGGTCAGCTGGCCGCCCAGCGTGTCGCCCCTGACCCGCTGCACGTCGGTGCACCCGTCGCGACGGCACAGGCCGGCGATGTATTCCTCGAATTCGGAGGCGTTCATCTCGAACACCGGCTCCGGTAGGCGCTTGTACCGCTCGAACCGCTCGATGCTCGCCTGCACGCGAACAGCGAGGTGAGGGTCCTCCTCACTTGCACCGGAAGCGAGGTGGCGGAACACGGCCACGATCAGGCCGAATCCCAACGCCAGCGCCAGTGACGTTCCCATTGCGCGGTCCTCCCCTCGCTTTGCCCGCCCCGTCGTTCCCGCACCCCGCGATGTGGCTGCCCCCGCGCGGATCGGGCAACAGGTCCCAGGGCCGGCTCTTCGGCAGCAGGCACTGGGAGTCGGAGCGAGATCTTCAGCGGTCCCCTAAGCCGAGGCGGGGAAGTCCTTGCGCTTGATCTTGGCGCGACGACCGTCCGGGTGGTGGAAGACGATGCCCTCGGCCAGGGTGCCGGGGGCGAAGCGGCTCTCCAGTTCGGCGAGGAAGTCGCGAAGGCCGGCGTAGTCGCGCGGCACGTCCCGGTAGACCGGCACCTCCAGGTTGAACGGCACGCACCGGTGGTCGTCCAGCCCCAGGGGGTTGCCCTGGATGCGGGGGCCGAGCGCTTCGCAGGAGTGCTCGCCGTCCGGCCACGACGTGACGTCGGTATTGCGGGCGGCGGCGAGGACCCACTTGTCCTCCGCGGCACCCTCGGCGGTGTCGACGTACCAGCCGTCCTTGATCCCCTGTTCCTTCTGCAGCTTGCTCGGGTTGCGCCGCTTTTCCACCCGCACCAGCCGGCCGGCCCGGACGGTGAGGCGGACGTTGGTTCCGTCGAGCTTCTCCGTCGGGGCCCCCTCACCGTCGAACACCCATGCACACTCCGCCTGGGGCCGGTCGACGACCCGGAAGTCGCCGTCCCGCTCGAACAGCGTGGGGATCTTCTCCATGACCTGCATGCCCTTCCTGACGTGGCCGATCAGTTCCTCGTGAGTGATGGCACCCGCCGCCAGGCCGCCCGCCAGTGCGCGGACCAGGTCCGCGACCGAGACCTCGGCCTCGACGGCAACCCGCTTCAGCGCCTTCTTCTCCTCGGGCGAGATCCAGGCGACCAGTCGGGACCAGCCTTCGGGCGGTGTCCATCGCGCGAGCTGCTCCGGATTCTTCCGGGGCCGACCGCGTCCTCTGCGCTCCTCCATGGCAGGACCCTAGGCCGTCATTTAACGATGTGTCAATTGGCATAACAGAAAATGGCAGGCCGGGCCTCCGGGCGGTGCGACCGGACCTGCCGGGCCGGCCGGAACGACGCGACAACCACCCGCGGGCCTTCGCCCGCGGGAGGCGGAACCGGCCGACGGCGAGGAGGTCGAACTGATGCGCCTGCGCTGCGGCGGGCCTGCCCGGGTTGCGAGCGGCCGCAGGCTCGTCCGCGGCTGCCGATCGACCGAGTGCGCGCCGCCTTCGTCTGTACGAACCCGTCAGTAACTCTCGATAGAGTGTGCACCTGGTCGGGACGGCTGCCTGCTGCGCCGTCTTCTGCACCACCCTCATGAGAGCCCGTCAGGGCATGCGCCTGAGGCCTTACGGGGACGGCATGTTCCCGAACGGCCCGTACCGCCCGTACCGGCCCGCCGGACGGCCGTTCCCCGGACGGGGATTCAGAGCAGTAGCGTGACAGGAGAAGTATGAGAATGACCTTGCGTTCGGCGCGCCTCGCCGCCGGCGCCATAGCCCTCGCCGCCGCCGGCGTGTTCATCGCGGCCCCCGGCGCCGCCGCCGCGAACCAGGGGATCGTCAACCCGGGTTTCGAGTCGGGCAACGACGGCTCGTGGGGCCAGGTGTCGGTGGACGACTGGTACGTCCGCGGGATGTACGGGTATCTGGTGACCGACAACCCGGCCTACCCCGCCCACTCCGGCACCTGGAAGGCCAAGCTCGGCGGCTTCGGCTACGCCGGCCACCGGATCGACCAGACCGTCACCATCCCGGCGTACCGGGTTCCGGTGCTGTCCTTCTGGATGAAGGCCGACTACGTCGGCATCACCCACCGGCTCGTGGTCGAGGCGGTCACCGAGGACGGCACCCGCACCCCGCTGTACACCCGCTACAACGCGGCCGGCGGCAGCGGCGGCTACGAGCAGGCGACCGTCACCTTCCCGGACTCCTTCTACAGCGGCACCACCCGCAAGGTGAGCCTGCAGTTCACCCACTGGGAGGAGCGCGGCAACACCGCGCCGTTCCTCATCGACGACGTCAGCCTGGAATACCGCCTCAAGGTGTCCCGGCCGATCTACGACTTCCCGACGACCCTCTTCAAGCCGGTCCTCCCGTAGCGATCCTCCGGACGGCTCCGCGCCCTGCCGGCTGCGGAGCCGTCCGCCGCCGACGGGATCGCGCGTCCGGCGTCGTGCCGGTCCCGGGCGGCGAGCGGGACGGCGGGCAGCGAATCGGGACGAGCGAGCGCGCCGTCCCGGCGTGGCGTACGCGCGTTTGATCAGCCGGTGTCGCGCCCGGCCGCCGCACCGTGCTGTCCGCCTCTGTGCGCAGGGGCGGGTGTCAGGCCGTGTACTGGTACGCCGGGTAGGTCAGGTACCCCGCGTCGCCGCCCTGGTAGTACGTGGCCTCGTCGACGGGAGCGAGCGGCACTCCGGTGCGCAGCCGCTCGACCAGGTCGGGGTTGGAGATGAAGGCGCGGCCGAAGCTGATGAGTTCGGCCCCCAGGCCGAGCCAGTGGTCGGCCTCGTCCCGGCCGGTGTGCTTCGGTCCCATCGGGAGCACCGGGTTCATGATCAGGGGACCCTGCCATGCGCGGCGCAGGCCGGACAGCACCTCCTCCTCGGCGGTGGCTTCGAGGTGGATGTAGGCCAGCCCGAGGCGGGACAGTTCGGTCAGTAGCGCGGTGTAGAGCTCGGGGACGTCGGTCTCCTCGACTCCCCAGAAGGTCACGCCCGGCGACAGGCGGATTCCGGTCCTGGCCGCGCCTATGGCCTCGGCGGTTGCGGACACCGCCTCGACGGCGAAGCGGATCCGGTTGCTCACCGAGCCTCCGTAGCGGTCGGTGCGCAGGTTGGCGTTGGACGAGAGGAACTGCGAGATGAGGTAGCCGTTGGCGCCGTGCAGCTCCACGCCGTCGAAGCCGGCGTCGACGGCGCGGCGGGCGGCCCGGGCGTACGACTCGGCCTGCTCGGACACCTCGGCGGTGTCCAGGGCGCGCGGGACCGGTACCGGCTGGGGCCCGGTCGGGGTGAACACCTTCCACCCTTCGGCCGCGACTGCCGAGGGGCCGACCGGCTGCACACCGGTGGTGTCGGGGTGCGAGATCCGTCCGCCGTGCATGATCTGGGCGAAGATCCGTCCGCCGTTGGCGTGCACCGCATCGGTGACGGGGCGCCACGAGGAGACCTGCTCGTCGGTGTGCAGTCCCGGCGTGCCGGGGTTGGACTGCCCGACCGCGTTCGGCTGCACCCCCTCGCTCACGATCAGTCCGGCCGTGGCCCGCTGGGCGTAGTAGGTCGCCATCGACGGTGTCGCCAGACCGCCGGCGGCGGCACGGACCCGTGACATCGGGGCCATCACCACCCGGTTGGGCAGCGTGAGGTCCCCCAGCTGGTACGGGGTGAACAAGGTCGTCATGTCATGGCTCCTTCGTGATCGGCACCGGACAACCGGTCGCGGCGGCTACGCTAGAACCTGACATTGATGTCAGAGGCAAGGGGTGTGCCTCGGCTCACAGCGCGGAGGGAGACGGCGTGCGCATCGGGGAGCTGGCATCGCGGGCGGGGGTCAGCGTCCGGTCCCTGCGCTACTACGAGGAGCAGGGGCTCCTCACCAGCACCCGCAGTGCCAGCGGGCAGCGGCACTACACGGACCACGAGGTCGAACGGGTCGTGTTCATCCAGCGGTTGTTCGCCGCAGGACTGTCCAGCCGTACCATCGCCGAACTGCTGCCGTGCGTCGATTCCCCCAGCGAGGAGAACTCCGACGCCGCGCTGGAGCGGATGGCGCAGGAGCACGACCGGCTGTCCGAGCGCATCGCCGATCTCGTGCGCACCCGGGACGCCCTCGCCGGGCTGATGGCCATGGCGCAGGCGCATCGGGTGACCATGGCGCAGGCGCACCGGGAGCGCCTGCGGTCGGCGGTCGGCGACTGACGTCCCCGGCGAACAGGGCCGGGCGCAAGGCTTGAACAGCGGCTAAGCGACTGCTTAGTATCTCGCTCCGGGTCGGATGTTAAGCGACTGCTTAGTATCCGTCCCGGGCCGGACCAGCCGACCCGAGCCGCCCCTCTCCCGCAGGAGTCCACCGTGACCTCGCTGTTCTCCCTCTCCGGCAAAACCGCCCTCGTGACCGGCGGTTCCCGCGGCATAGGCCTGATGATCGCCCGGGGCCTGGTCGAAGCGGGAGCCAAGGTCTACATCAGCTCCCGCAAGGCGGAAGCCTGCGAGGAGGCCGTCCGCGGGCTTCCCGGTCCCGGCCGGGCGATCGCGCTGCCCGCCGACCTGTCGCGCGAGGAGGAGTGCCACCGACTTGCCGCAGACATCGGCGAACGGGAGGAGCGGCTGCACATCCTGGTGAACAACGCCGGCGCCACCTGGGGCGCGTCCCTGGACGAGTTCCCGGTCAGCGGCTGGGACAAGGTGATGGACCTCAACCTGCGCAGCCCCTTCCTGCTCACCCAGGCCCTCCTGCCGAAACTGCGCGCCGGCGGGTCGACGGAGGACCCGGCGCGGATCATCAACGTCGGATCCATCGACGGACTGCACGTCAGCCTGGTCCCGGCCTACTCCTACGCGGCCAGCAAGGCGGGCCTGCACCACCTGACCCGCGTCCTGGCGAAGGAGCTCGGGCCACAGGGCATCACGGTGAACGCCATCGCCCCCGGCCCCTTCGAGTCGAAGATGATGGCCGCGACCCTGGACGCCATGGGCGAGGCGATCGCGGAGGCGGCTCCGCTGCGCCGGATCGGGCGGCCGGACGACATGGCGGGCGTCGCCGTCTATCTGGCCAGCCGCGCGGGCGCCTACGTCACCGGCGCCGTCATCCCCGTCGACGGCGGCCTCGGCACCACGGTCTGACCTGCCGGCGACGGCCTCCCTCCCCTCGCACAAGCAACCCGAACCCGAGAAGAAGAGCACCATGGCCTCCCTCCTGCTCTCCCGCCGAGACCTCGACTTCCTGCTGCACGAGTGGCTCGACGTCGAATCCCTGACCGCGCGCCCCCGCTTCGCCGACCACTCGCGCGAAACCTTCGACGCGGTACTGGACCTCGGCGAGACGATCGCCGCCCGGCACTTCGCCCCGCACAACAAGAAGAACGACACCCAGGAGCCGCACTTCGACGGCGAGCGGGTGCACACGATCCCCGAAGTCGAAGAGGCCCTGAAGGTCTTCGCCGGCGCCGGGCTGATCGGCGGAGGCATGGACCACGAGGTGGGCGGCATGCAGTTGCCGAGCGTGGTGGCCAACGCCTGCTTCGCCTGGTTCCAGGCCGCCAACGTGGGAACGGCCGCCTACCCCTTCCTCACCATCGGCAACGCGAACCTGCTGCTGGCCCACGGCACCCCCGAGCAGATCGACACCTATGTCCGCCCGATGGTCGAGGGCCGTTTCTCCGGGACCATGTGCCTGTCGGAACCACAGGCGGGCTCCTCGCTGGCCGATGTGCGTACCCGCGCGGAACCGGCCGACGACGGCACCTACCGCCTGTTCGGCAACAAGATGTGGATTTCGGGTGGCGACCACGAACTGACGGAGAACATCGTCCACCTGGTCCTGGCCAGGATCCCCGGCGGCCCGCCCGGGGTGAAGGGACTCTCGCTCTTCATCGTCCCCAAGGTCCTGGTGGGGGCCGACGGGACGCTCGGCGAGCGCAACGACGTCGCCCTGGCCGGCCTCAACCACAAGATGGGGTACCGAGGGACGACCAACACGCTGCTGAACTTCGGTGAGGGCGCTTTCCGGCCCGGCGGGGCCCCCGGTGCCATCGGCTTCCTGGTCGGGGAGCCCCACTGCGGACTGTCCTACATGTTCCACATGATGAACGAGGCCCGCATCGGTGTCGGACTCGGTGCCACGGCGCTCGGTTACACCGGCTACCTGCACGCCCTGGACTACGCGCGCACCCGGCCCCAGGGGCGCCCGCTCACGGCCAGGGACGCCACCACCCCCCAGATCCCGATCGTCGGGCATCCCGATGTCCGGCGCATGCTCCTCGCCCAGAAGTCGTACGTCGAAGGCGCGCTGGCCCTCGTCCTGTACTGCGGGCGGCTGCTGGACGACGAGCGCACCGCCCCGACGGCCGAGGAGCGGGCCAGGGCCGGGCTCCTGCTGGACGTGCTCACCCCGATCGCCAAGAGCTGGCCCTCCCAGTGGTGCCTGGAAGCCAACAGCCTCGCCATCCAGGTCCACGGCGGCTACGGCTACACCCGCGAGTACAACGTCGAGCAGTTCTACCGGGACAACCGCCTCAACCCCATCCACGAGGGGACGCACGGCGTCCACGGCCTCGACCTGCTGGGCCGGAAGGTCGTCATGGACGGCGGCGCGGGGCTCCGCCTGCTCGTCGAGACCATCTCCACGGCGACCGCCCGCGCGGCGGCCGCGGACGACCGGGTCGCCGGCTTCGGACGGCAGCTGGACACCTCCGTCGCCCGCGTCGCCACCGTGACGCGGCGCCTGTGGGAGGCCGGGGACGCCGAGAGCGCCCTCGCCAACGCCTCGGTCTATCTGGAGGCCGTGGGACACGTCGTGGTGGGCTGGATGTGGCTGGAGCAGATGCTGGCCGCCGCCGGACGCAGCGGCGCCTTCTACGAGGGCAAGCGCCGGGCGGGCCAGTACTTCTTCCGATGCGAACTGCCTAAGACGGAGGCGCAGTTCGCGCTGCTGGAAAGCCTCGACCGCACCACCCTCGACATGCCCGCGGACTGCTTCTGAGCTCCTCCCGCCATCCGGGCGTGGGTCCGAGCCGGTCATTCGTAGGACCGGCGGGCCGGCGGGTCCTCAGGCCGTCGTGCTGCGAAGACGTGTAGTGGCCTGACCCGAAGTCATGCCGTCCGGCGCACCCGACGGTGGTGTTCGCTAGCATCTCCGCAGATCGGCAATCGGCGACATACGGGGGAATCGAATGCCTGAGGTGGACATCGCCACCCACGGGCTGCGCCGGGCCGGCCAGTCCATGGCCGAGCTGAGCGCCCGGACGAAGGGCCGGCTCTCCGGGGCCCTGGACTCCAGCGAGGCCGTCCGCGGTACGGACGGCGGCTGGTCGTCGGCCGCGGCGCTGGGCGCCTGCGCGGCGGAGTGGGAGCGGCACATGGTGTCGCTCGCGGACCGCATGCAGCAGCTCTCGGACCAGCTGCACAGTTCGGCGGACGGCTACGACGCGGCCGACGCGGAGGCGGAGGCCCGGATGCGGGCGGCCATGAACGAGCTGGGAAGGGCGTGAGCGGCATGGTCGACTTCGCCGCACTGAAGAACGCCCACCCGTCCTCCTGGCAGGCGGCGGCCGAGGACTGGCTGTCGCTGTCCAAGCACGCCCTGGAGGCGGCGCAGGAGATCCGGGACCAGGGCAGCCGCCCGCTGAAGGACAACTGGACGGACGCGGTCGGCCAGCAGGCGGCCGGCGAACTCCGGTACCTCGCCGACCGGTTCGAGGCAGGCGCCGACATCATGCGCGGCGTCACCATGGTGGTCGACGGGCTGGCCTCCGCGATGGAGTACGCCCAGCGCACCCTGCTCCACGCGCTGGACCTGGCCGAGGCGTACGAGCTCGACGTGGACGCCGACGGCAGCGTCTCGACCCGGGGCGAGGTGACCTCGGAGAAGCTCACCCACATGACCGACGTCTCCGACCTCATCAAGGAGGCACTGCGCCAGGCGCGGGAGGCCGACGCCCTCGCCCTGCCCGAGCTGAACAGGCTGATGAGCGGGACCTGCGAGGCCGACCCGGCGAAGGCGCTGGACGAGGCGCAGACCTCCGCCTCGCACACCCAGATGAACATCCTCGCCGCCGGCATCCCCAAGGGCGACGACCCACAGGTGGTCCGGGACTGGTGGGCCGGGCTGACCGCCGAGGAGCAGCGCCAGCTGATGCTGGCCGAGCCGGTGAAGATCGCCAACCTGGACGGCATCCCGGAGGACGTGAAGCAGGACCTGCGCGGCCGCGACGGCAAGTACGACCGGGTCAAGCAGGTCCAGTGGGCGCTGGAGCACTGGAACGACACCTCGATCGACAAGCTCGACAACAACTGCACCAACTTCGCCTCCGAGTCGCTGCGCCAGGGCGGGGTGAAGGAGAAGCCCGACAGCGGTTGGGGCCCGGGCTGGTCGGACGACAGCTGGGGCCGCGACGACGACGCGGACTCGGGCTGGCTGGACGAGCGGACGGACTACTCCAAGAGCTGGGGTGCCGCCGAGAACCTGCAGAACTTCATGCTGGAGAACGGCGGTTACGAGGTGCCGGCGTCCGAGGCCCGCCCGGGCGACCTGGTCTTCTACGAGCAGGCCGGGGAGAACGAGCACATCGAGAAGGGCAACACCCACCACGCTGCAGTGGTCACCGCGGTCACCCCGGACGGCGACATCAAGTACACCCAGCACACCACGTCGCGGCAGAACGTGAGCCTGGACGGCCGGCTCCCGGCCACCGAGAAGGCCGAGGGCGAGCAGCGCGTGCGCATCGTCCGCGTCTCCCCGAGCTGGTACTGAGATGGAGCGCCGACTCACACCCGGGGCGGGCGGTCTGCTCGGTGCGACGGCCGCCGGCCTCGGCGGGCTCGCCGTCTGGTGGTTCTCCGCGGCGTACGACGAGCGGCACCGCGCGGTGCTCGTGTCCTGCATCGACCTGCCGGCCAACACCGGGATGAGGCTTGGCTCCTGGGCCGTGCTCTGCTGCGGCCTGCTGGCCCTGGTGGTGCCGCTGCTGCTGCGGTTCGCCGGGCGGGTGCGGCTCGACCCGCTCGCCGTGGTGGCGATGGTGGCGGGGGCGGCGCTGCTGGCGGGCGGGGCCTACCTGGTGTGGGACGTGCGGCAGGGCGACCGGGTCTCCGGGCAACGGATCTGCTCGGGGGCCGCGCCGCTCACCGCGCTGCGCTGAGGCGGGGGCGGGCCGTCCGTCGGGCGGCCCGCCCGCCCCGGCACCCGGCGTGGGCCGACGGACACCTCACGACGACTCCGCCTTGGACCACAATGTGCCGGTGATCGCAGAAGCGGCCGCCGGTCGGTTGCCGGGAACCGGGTGAACTGGTCGGCCGAGCAGGGTGAGTTGACCGGATCGCGCTGGTCGGCGGCCGAACCACCCTCCCCGGATCGGCCGAGTTTCCGGATCTCCGGCCCCACTGCCGTGCGCTCTGACATGATCACCCGGAGTTGTCAGGGCGCGACCAGGGGTGGGGCATGCAGTACAGCGTCAGCGCGAGCGTCTTCCTCGCGATCGTCATCCTCGTCCGTCTCCGCCGACGGACCGAGGCCCGATCCCGCACGGACGAGACAGTGACGGTGCTCAGCGCCGCCACCTTCGGCATCCTGATCGCCACCACCCCACTCGGACAGGCCGTCCTCCATCTCGTCGGAGCAGCGACCACCGCCACCCGTTGACCACGATGCCGTGCGTGCCGAGGCTCGTGCTTGCCCCGGCCCCGGCCCCGGTGCTCGTCGTTCGACCGGTGCAGGACGTGCGCGGTGCTGTGGCGGTCAGGGCCGGGTGGGTGGTGCGGTGCGGCGGGTGAAGGCGCGGCGGTAGTCGGTGGGGCTCACGCCGACGCGGGCGGTGAAGTGGCGGCGGAGGTTGGTGGCGCTGCCGAGGCCGCTGCGCTCGCCGATCTGTTCCACGGGCAGGTCGGTGGCCTCCAGCAGTGACTGGGCGTGTGCGAGGCGCTGGTCGAGCAGCCACTGGAGCGGTGTGGTGCCGGTGGCGGCCTGCAGCCGGCGGAAGAAGGTGCGCGGGCTCATCCGGGCGCGGCGCGCCAACTCGTCGACTGTGAGGGGTCGTTCGAGGTTGGCGGTGGCCCACGCCAGTACCGGTGCGAGGCTTTCGTCGTCCGTGGCGGGCACCGACAGGTCGACGAACTGCGCCTGTCCGCCCGGCCGGTGGGCCGGGACGACCAGTCGGCGGGCCAGCCGGTTGGCGACGTGTGCGCCGAGGTCGCGGCGGACGATGTGCAGGCACAGGTCGAGGCCGGCGGCCACGCCCGCGCTGGTGAGCACGTCGCCGTCGTCCACGTAGAGCACGCCGTCGTCCACGGTGACGGCCGGATGGCGGCGGGCCAGGTCGGTGGTGTGCGACCAGTGCGCCGTGGCCCGGCGTCCGTCCAGCAGGCCGGCGGCCGCGAGTGCGAACGCGCCGGTGCACAGAGACACCATGCGCGCGCCCGCCTCGGCTGCGCGCCGGAGCTCCGCCACCAACGCCGGCGGCACCTCGCGTTCGCCGGTCACGCAGGCGTCCGGGACGGAGGTCACGATCACGGTGTCGGCGCCGGCCAGCGCGTCCCAGCCGTACTCGGCGCGCAGCGAGAAGCCGAACCCGCCGGGTGCGCGCGTCGGAGTCGTCTCGTCCGGGGTCTCGGCGCAGAGCCGCAACTCGTACCAGTGCTCGGCGAGATCGGGCTGCGGGATGCCGAACACCGCGCAGGCCATGCCGAGTTCGTAGAGGTCCCAGAGCGGGAGCTCGGTGTGGTCGATCACGGCAACGGCCACCGTGCCGGGGCCGCGGGGAGAGGTCGGTGCCGAGGTCTTCACGCCCGCCACCGTACCTGGCAGGAACCGTGCGACAAAGGGCGATCCTGCCACTGTCGGCCCGCAGCGGCCCGCTGCGAGGGTGGTGGACGTCGATCAAGACACCGAACCGCCGTCCGCCATGACAGCACGTCAGGAGTACTCCCATGCCGCACGATCCCGCCCGCGAGCCGGTCGCCGTCCTCGGACTCGGCGCGATGGGCACCGCACTCGCCGACGCGTTCCTCGCCGCCGGCCACCCCACCACCGTCTGGAACCGCTCTCCCGCCAGGACCGAACCGCTCGCCGCCCGCGGCGCCGTTCGTGCCTCCTCGCCCGCCGACGCCCTCACCGCCGGTGAGCTGACCGTCGCCTGCGTGCTCGACTACGACGCGCTCCGCGCGGTGCTGGCCGGCCACGAACCGGCCCTGGCCGGACGGACCCTGGTCAACCTCACCTCCGGCTCGCCCGAGCAGGCCCGCGAGTTCGCCACCTGGGCCGCCGAACACGGCATCGACTACCTCGACGGCGCGATCATGATCACCCCGCCCGGTATCGGCGGACCCGACGCCGTCCTGCTCTACAGTGGCTCGCCCGATGCGCTCGTCCGGCACCGGGCCACCCTCGCCGTCCTCGGCGAGGTCGTCGACCTCGGGCCCGACGCCGGACGCGCCGGACTGTACGACACCGCCCTGCTCGGCCTGATGTGGTCCGCACTCGGCGGGTGGCTGCACGGTGTCGCCCTCACCCGTGCCGACGGCGTGCCGGCCGCCGACTTCACGCCGGTCGCCACCCGTTGGCTCTCCGGCGCGGTCAGCGGCTTCATCACCCGCTACGCGGCCCAGGCCGACGCCCGCCGGTATCCGGGCGACGACGCCACCCTCGATGTCCACCTCGCAGCCATGGAGCACTTGTTGCACGCCAGCACCGCGCGCGGCGTCGACACCGCCCTGCCCGAGTTGTTCGCCCGCCAGGTGCGGCAGGCCGTCGCGGACGGCCACGGGGCCGACGGCTACACCCGCCTGATCGAGGTGATCGCCAAGTGAGCACCGCCGCCGCAACCCCCGGCACCGGTGCCGTCCCCGGCGACGCCGTCGACCGGCTCGACCGGCTCGACTGGTCCGCGCTCGTCCGCGAGGCGGCCGCGACCACCACCGGTCTCCTGGAACAGGCCGCCGACGCCGACTGGACCCGTCGACCCGTCGGCAGCGAGTGGACCTGCCGGGCCACCCTCGACCACCTCGCCCTCGGCCTCCTCGGCTACGCGGGCCTGCTCACGGCCCGCCCCACCGACCGGTACATCACCCTGTTCGGTTCGCTCGACCCGGCCGCGCCCGTCCCGCACTGCCTCGAAGGTCTGCGGATCGCCGCGGGCCTGCTCGCCACCACCGTGCGGGACACCCCGGCGAACGCCCGCGCCTGGCACCCCTGGGGGCCGTCGGACGGCCCCGGCTTCGCGGCCATGGGCATCGTCGAACTCCTCATCCACACCTGGGACATGGCCGGGACGCTGGGCCTGGACCGGCAGCTGCCCGGCCACCTCGCGCAGCCGGCCCTGGCCCGCCTCTTCCCGGACGTGCCGGACGGTCACGCCGCGGGCGACGCCCTGCTCTGGTGCACCGGCCGGACCGCCCTGCCGGACCGCCCGCGCCGCGCGGCGGGCGCGTGGCGCTGGGACGGCCGGGTGCGGCAGGGCGGTGCGACGGGGCCGTGAGGCCCGGTCCCGGGGCCCGGCCGTCCGGGCCGTGCCGGTGGGCCCGGGAAGCGGGTCTCGGAGCCGGAGCGGCTGCGGACCGGACGCGCCGGTGCGGGACGTCGGGGTTCGGACCCGGTATGAGGGCTCCGCCGGTCCGGATCGCGCCGCCCGCCCGCCGCACCGGCCGACCGGGGCCTCGCCCCGCCGTGGCCGTCGGCGGGCGCTGTGACACAGCCGGTACTCCCGAGGTCGGATCCGATGGTTCGTCATCTGGCAGACTGAGCCGCGAATTGACGATCTATCGCCGACGGGTGGCGACGAGGGGGCCGGCATGTGGGGGCGGGGGACCGTGCTCGGTGGGCGCTACACGCTCACCGACAGGGTCGGAGTCGGCGGTATGGGCGAGGTGTGGCGCGCCGACGACGGCGTGCTGAAGCGGCAGGTCGCCGTCAAGATCATGCAGCCCGGGCTGCTGGCGGATCGCAGTTTCACCGAGCGGTTCAGGCGCGAGGCGCGAATCCTCGCCACCCTCCGGCACCCGGGCATCGTTCACGTGCACGACTACGCCGAGCCGGCCGGCGATTCGGACGAGCAGATCGCCTACATCGTCATGGAGTTCATCGACGGGAAGCCGCTGAACTCCGTCCTGGCGGCCGAGGGCCCCATGGTGCCCGCGCGGGCGCTCGGCATCCTGGCCGACGCGCTGGACGCGCTGCACGCCGCGCACCGGCAGGACATCGTGCACCGCGACCTGAAGCCGTCCAACCTGATGGTGCGCAGCGACGGCGGTGTGACGGTGACCGACTTCGGCATCGCCCACGCCATGGCCGGGACGAAGATCACCACCTCCAACTCGGTGCTCGGCACCGCCCTCTACATCGCACCCGAGCAGGCCGACGGCAAGTCCACCACCCCGCTCTGCGACCTGTACTCGGTCGGAGTGGTCTGCTTCGAACTGCTCACCGGTCGGCTGCCGTTCACCGGGGAGACGGTTCTGGAGATCGTGCTCAAGCACATCCAGCAGCCTCCGCCCCGGCTGTCCGACGAGTTCCCGCGGGCCGTCCGCGACTTCGTCGCCACCGCCCTCGCCAAGGACCCGGCACAGCGCTTCCCGGACGCCGGCGCGATGGCGGCCGCCGCCCGCGCGGCAGCGGCCCGGCCGGGCGCGGGGCAGGCGGTGCGTGAACCCACCGTGTTCGCCACCGTGCCCGAGCCCGTCCCGCGGGAGGCGCCGCCGGCCGAGACCCCCCGCACCGCCCTCGCCGAACGCCCGCGGCGCAGCCGACTGATCGTCCCGATCATCATCCCGGTGGTGATCTCGGCCGGGGTCGGCAGTGTGGTCCTGATCGAGCAGGCCCCGTGGCAGTCCCGCGCGCAGGGCACCGGGCCGCAGCCCTCGGTAGCGGCGCCGGTCAGCCCGGGCGCCGCGTCGGCCGGGGCGAGCGGCCCGGGCGGCGCCGGCGCGGCGTCGCTGCCGTCGGGCAGCGCCACCGACCCGCAGGCCGCGCCGGGGCAGCAGCCGGGCAGCCCGGTGCCCGACCAGGGCGGTGTCGGAGCGGGTGGTGCCGCCGGTGGTGGTGCCGCAGGCACCGGTACGGGCGAGGGTGCCACCGATACCGGGGGAGCCGCCCGGCCGCCCGCCAACAACCCGGCCACCACGGCACCCGCGACCGCCCCGGCGCAGACCGGGCCGCCCCAGGGCTGCGGCGGCGCCGGCTGGGGCTACATCACCGGGGTCGGCAGCGGCCAGCGGTTGGGCCTCGCCGCCTCGGGCCTGGCAGGCGGGACCAGCGCGGTGGTGGGCCGCAACACGTCCTACGGCTGGATCCGCTCGGCCCCCGACCCCGGCGGCTGGTACAGCCTCTACCCCTGCAACATGAGCAAGCCACAACTCGTCCAGAACGGCAACAAGGTCGAACTCTCCTCGGGCTTCAGCGTCACGTATCGCTGGACGGTGAACAGTGCCCCCACCCAGGGCGCCGTCTACCTCAAGGACTACAGCGGCTCGACCTGCCTGACCGACAACGGCGCGGGCAGCGCCGCCACCATGCAGACCTGCACGCCGGGCAACCGGTCGCAGCAGTGGTTCATCCCCTCGTCGGGCTGAGCAGCGGGCCGCTCCCCGGGCCGGGACCCGGTGACCGGCGGGGACGGGTCGTGCCGCCGTTCGACCGCGCAATCGGGGACCCCGGCGGGGTTTGTCCGCGCGTCGCCGGGCACACGCGATGACTGAGAACGGACGGGCCGCCCGCCTCGAGGACACGGCGGCCCGAGAACGCTGATCGGACCCGAGAACGCTGATCGGAACTGTCATGGACGAGCACACGAGCGCGTCCATCGCCTCGCAGACCAAGTCGAAGCTGCTCGACCCGGTCGGCACGGTGGGCTCCACCATGCATCGCATTCCGGGTGCCGACACCGTCGGTGGCGCGTTCAGCGGGGTGCTGGGGACCGTCGGACTGGTGTCGCCCCGGGCACGCCGCATCGCCGCCTACACCGGTGCCGGGCTGCTCGGCGCGGCCGGTGTGGTCGAGTGGCCGCTGGCAGCGGCCGGGGCGGCGGCGGTGTGGCTGACCCAGCCGCGTCCGGGAGACGACGGGCAGTCCGCGTCCCGGACCTCCCGGGCATCGAAGACCTCCGCCCGGACCTCGCGGACATCCCGCGCCTCCAAGACCGGGGCAACGAGCAAGTCCGGTGGGGCGAGCAAGTCCGGTGGGGCGAGCAAGCCCGGTGGAACGGGCCGCTCCGCCGCGGGCGGGACGGCCAAGGGCCGGACCGGGGGGACCGGGGCGTCGTCCCGGTCCGCCGAGCGGTGAGCGGCCCGGCACGGTTGTAGGTGCGCCATGGTCCTGCGCCTGCTGACCAGGCTGACCGCACTGGGACTCGGCCTGACCACGGCCGGGCCGACGGCCGTGGCACGGAAGGCCGTCCCCGCGGCACGGGCCGCCGCCGAACTGGCCGTCGACGCGGCCGGGGCCGGGGTCCGGACCACAGTGCGGACGGCGGCCGTCGCGGCCACCACGACGCGGCGCGTGGGCCGAGTGGGCCGCAACGCGGCGGAGGCGGGCCGCGGTTACTGGCAGGCGGGCTCCCGGCTGCAGATCCCCCTGCGGCCGGGTCCGGGTGCCGCCGGCGGCGCCGGCGGCCCGGGCGGCGGGGAGGCCGCCGCGCGGAAGGTCGCACTCGCGCTCGCCCGGCGTAAGGACGTCGTCGCCGCCTACTGGGACGGCGGGCTCGCCAGGCTCGTGGTCCAGCTGGCCCAGGACGCGGTCACCGACCGCGTGGTGGAGCGGGCGACCGAACTCGCCGCCGCGCAGCGGCTCGAGTGCACCCGGGAGGACGTCCTGGAGCCGGCGCACCCGGACCGCATCGGCGGTGTCCGCGCGCAGGCACTCGGTCTCGCGACCGACGCGGTGGGCCTCACCGCGGCGGTGGGGTCCCGGGTGGTCGGACTCAAACGGTCACCGCGACTCCTCACCGCGGCCACGGCCCTGCTGCGCGAGGACCCCCTGGTCCACGACGTGCTGCGCCGCAGACTCGGAGAGACCTCCGCCGACCTGCTGCTGGCCGCCGCCGGGGCGGCGGCGCACGGGATCGGCCGGTCGCCCACCGGGCTGGTCCTGGACGCGGTCCTGCGCACCGGACGCCTGATGGAGGCGATCGCGGGCGCCGCCGCCTTCGACGCCGTGCAGGACGGTCCCTGCGGGGCCGGGCGGCCGGGCGTGGGCGGCGACGGAACCCCCCGGCCACCCCTGCGCCCGCTGCCCTGCGAGGAGTACGCGGGGGAGGCCGTGCCCGCGGCCCTGATCGGTGCCGCATCGGCGGCACTGTTCGCCCACGACCTCGACGAGGCCGCCGAGGCCCTGGTGGCCGGCAACCCGAAGGCCGCCCGGTACGGCCCCGCCGCCTTCACGTCCGTGCTCGGCACCGCACTGGCCCGCGAAGGCGCCCTCGTCCGCAACGTGGAACGCCTGCGCCGGCTGGAACTCGTCGACACCGTGGTGCTGCACCCCGAGGCCCTGCGCGGCCCCGCCCGGATGCTCCTGGAGGTGCATCCGGACGCGGACGGCTGGGACCACGACCGGTTGTGGCAGGCGGCCTCCGCCGCCCTGGCCCCCTCCGGTGCCGGTACCGAGACCGGCCTCGAACTGCGTCCGCCGCCCGGTCGGGAGGACGCCGGGACCGGGCTGATGGTCGCCTCCGACGCCGGCAAGGACATCGGCACCGTCCTGGTCGGCCGGGAGATCGACCCGCTCGCCGAGGCCGCCCTGGACGCGGCCCGCCGGGCCGGACTCCACGTCGTGATGACCGACGACGGCACGCTCGGCGAATTCGGCGCACTTGCCGACCAACTGGAAAGCCACGAAAGGTCGTTGGCTGAGGTGGTACGGGAGCTCCGGGCGAACGGCCGGGTGGTGCTCACCCTGGCGCGCGTCGCCGCCGACAGCGGATCCCGGCTGCCCGGGACCGGCGGCGAGGTGCTCGCCGGCCTGCTGCGGAGCGACCTGGCGGTGGCGGTCGTCGACGGGGGCTGCGCACTGCCCTGGGGAGCGGACGTCCTCCTGACCCGTGGACCGGCGGCCGCCTGGCGGCTGCTGGCCGCGATCCCCGCCACCCGTACCGTCACCGGGCACTCCCGGATCCTCGCCCAGGCGGGAGCCGCGCTCTCCGGACTGCTGGTCCTCACCAGGGGCCGGCGCACCGCCGGCACCCTCCCGGTCGGCATGCGGATCGGTCCCGTCAACGCCGCGACCGCCGCATCCCTCGTGTCGGGCTGGCGGGCGGCGGCGCGCATCACCGTCCGCAGCGCTCCCCACCCCCCGCCGCGCGTGCCGTGGCACGCGATGGCACCCCAGCAGGTCCTGGCCCGGCTCGGCGGCACCGCCGGCCGGAACCCGCTGTCCGCCGCGCGGGACGCGGCGCTCCGCGTGCTCCGGCTCCCGGTGTTCGCCCCGCTCCGCCTGACGGCGGGTCTGGTCGCGGCCGTCCGCTCGGAGTTCGACGATCCGCTGACGCCGGTGCTGCTGGTCGGTGCGCTCGCCTCGGCCCTGCTCGGCTCGACCGTGGACGCACTGCTGGTCGCCGGTGCCATGGGGATGAACGCCCTGGTCGGCGGAGTGCAGCGGCTGCGCGCAGAACGGGCCCTGTCGACCCTGGAGACGGGCCAACGACGGAAGGCGCGGCTGGTCCGCGACGGCCGCCGGACGATCGTCCCGGCCGCCGGACTGACGCCGGGACAGCTCGTCGACCTCGAGACGGGGGACGTGGTGCCCGCCGACGCCAGGCTGGTCGAGGTCGACGAGCTGGAGGTCGACGAGTCGTCACTCACCGGCGAGTCCTTGCCGGCCGCCAAGCAGGTGGACGCCACCCCGCAGGCGGCCGTCCCGGACCGGCGCTGCATGGTCTTCGACGGCACCACCGTGGTCGCCGGCCACGGCCGGTCGGTCGTCGTGGGCACCGGGAACGACACCGAGGCGGGCCGCGCAGCCCACCTCGCCTCCCGCACACCGCCGGCAGGCGGTGTCCAGGCCCGGCTGCGCGAACTGACGAACCGTGTGCTGCCGTACACGCTGCTCGGCGGCGCGGCCGTCGCCGGTCTCGCGCTGCTGCGCGGACACCCGGTGCGGGAGGCCGTCCGGGGCGGGCTCGCGGTCGCGGTGGCCGCGGTGCCGGAGGGGCTGCCACTGGTGGCGACGGTCGCCCAACTGGCGGCGGCACGCCGGCTGAGCCGGCACGGCGTCCTGGTACGGGCGCCGCGCACCCTGGAAGCACTGGGCCGGACGGACACGGTCTGCTTCGACAAGACCGGCACCCTGACCGAGAACCGCCTCCGCGTCGCCCGGGTCGCCACTGCGGACGGCGCCGTGCACGCCCCGGACGCCGGGGCGGCGGCGCCCGTGCTGCGAACGGCGGCCCGCGCCTGCCCGCCGCCCGACGACGAGGAGGCCGTCCACGCCCACCCCACCGACGAGGCGATCCTCGCCGCAGCCCCGGACGACCCCGGCTGGGCCCCCGCCGACAGCCTGCCCTTCGAGGCCGGCCGTGGATACGCGGCCGCGACCGGCGACGACGACGGCGAACGCCTGATGGCCGTCAAAGGCGCACCGGAGGCCGTCCTCCCGGCCTGCCGCAACGCCGGTGACGAGGCGTCGGCCGCCATGGCCGTGCTCGCCGACGACGGCCTGCGGGTCCTCGCCGTCGCGGCGCGGCCCCACCCGCCGGGCGAGGACGGGACGCCGGACCGGCCGCTCGAGCAGCTGGAGCTGGTCGGCTTCGTGGCCCTGGCCGACACCCCGCGCGCCGCGTCCGCGCCCCTGGTCGACGGCCTGCGACGCGCCGGGGTGCGGCCCGTCATGCTCACCGGCGACCACCCCGCGACCGCCCGCGCGGTCGCCGTCGCCCTGGGCTGGCCCGAGGACGTCGAGGTGGCGACCGGCGAGGAACTGTCCGGCCTCGACCGCACGGGCCGGGCCCGACGGCTGCACGACTGCGACGTCGTCGCCCGGGTGGCGCCGGAACAGAAGCTGGACGTCGTCGAGGCCCTCCGGGAGTCGGGCCGGGTCGTGGCGATGGTCGGGGACGGCGCCAACGACGCCGCGGCCATCCGCGCCGCCGACATCGGCGTCGGCCTCGCCGTCCGCGGCTCGGCGGCCGCCCGCAACGCGGCGGACCTGGTGATCACCAACGAGGAGCTGACGGCACTGATCGACGCCGTCACCGAGGGACGCGCGCTGTGGCGCAGCGCGGCGGACGCGATCGGCATCCTGATCGGCGGCAACGCCGGCGAGATCGGCTTCTCCGTGCTCGGCACCCTGCTGTCCGGCACCGCGCCGATGTCCACCCGGCAGATCCTGCTGGTCAACCTGCTCACCGACCTGTTCCCCTCGATGGCGGTCGCCGTCACCCCGCCTGACGACACCCGGGTGGACGAGGCCGCCGGAGCCCCCCGGACGGGCCTCGACGCGCTGGACGAGGCCCTCGTCCGACAGATCCGCCACCGGGGTCTGGTCACCGCGGCCGGCGCGACCACGGCCTGGCTGATCGGCACCCTCACCCCCGGATCCGCCCGGCGCACCAGCACCATGGCGCTCTGCGGCGTCGTCGGCGCCCAGCTCGTCCAGACCCTGGCCGGACGCCGGCGCAGCCGCCTGGTCCTCTGCACCGTCCTCGGCTCCGCCGCCGTACTGGCCCTCGTCGTCCAGACCCCCGGCGTCAGTCGCTTCTTCGGCTGCACCCCGCTCGGGCCGGTGGCCTGGGCGGGTGTCGCCCTGTCGATCGGCGTCGCGGCCCTGGCACCCCCGCTGCTCCCCGGCCTCGAGCGGGTGCTGCTCCTCGCCGCGGCCCGCGCGGCGGCAACCGTACGGGGAGCCGCGCCGGCACGGGCGTGACGGGCGTCGCGGGGCGGGTGGCCCGCAGCACCGGGGCGTTCAGCACCGGGCGAGCGCGCCGAACCGGTCTCCTCGGCGAACGGCGAACGGCGAACGGCGAGCAGCGTGGGACGAAGGTCGGCTGCATTTCCGTGCACGCCCCGGCGGTACGTACGAGTGCTGCTTCATGACGGCCGGTCGGATCCCGCTGCTCACGTGCGTCCTCTGACCGGCCCGGTCCGCCGAATCGGCACTGACCCGCTGCGACACCGAGCGCCGCCCGCGCAGCCGGTCCGCACCGTCCTGCGGCACGCCTGCCGGACACTGCCGAGCCCGGGCTGACGGCACCGGAGTCGCCCCGTCGCCCGTACGCCTGAACGTTCAACTTCGAGGCGAGACTTGCTGCGGGCACCGAGAACTCCGGGTGCGGGCCACCGGCGCCGGCGTACCGTCGACGCGCAGGGGCTGGTCCTTCGACCGAGCCACGTGCTGACTGGCCTCACCGCCTCAACTTCTGCTGCGCAGCGCCTGTCGCTCGTCGCACGTGGTGACGGCCGTGGGTGCGGGGCGCTCCCGCCGGGGGCACCCGGCCAGGATGACCGTTCGTCAGCGTCCGTCCGACCAGTCACCCTCGGTTAGAGGCGGTGCAGTGGAGTTGGTTCATACGCCGCAAAATCGGACAAAACCCCTTGACTCATTGTGAGTGAGGTGACGATGATGGGGGCCTGGACCCTAGTAGCCAGGCGTGGTGGTCGGCGCTGAGGCGCCCGAGACGGCCGACGTCTTTTGGGGCCCGGGGTTGTGCGGGCGGGGCAGCGGTGGGGGCATCGCACCGGGGGTTGCGTTCCGGGTCTGTGCGTCGTGGCAGCGTCTCCTCTTCACTCTCCGTGGGCACCCCTGTGCCCCTTCGAGGGGCTTGTGCGATGAGCTTCGTCCCGTCCTGCGACGGAATCGGGCCTGCACCGGCCCGGCGGTCGCCGACGACCTTGCCCGGGCGATGCGGCGAGAGCCGGATCCGCCACCGATCGTGCGTTCTTCATGACCGCGGACGGAGGCGGAGCGGTGTCGGGCCGTCACCGCCGCGCTCCCCTCCGGCGTGCGGACGTTCGTGTCGGGGGCCGTACCCGGTGCTGCCGGGCACCCCGTTCGCAGCCGCCCGCACGAAGCCGGCCGGGCTGCACACCGCCCGTCCGGGGGGCCGCGATCCGGGCGGCGTGCCGTGACCGCCCCCGTTCCGGTCCTCCTGTACCACGCGGTGTCCGAGCACCCGGAGCCGTGGATCGCACCGCACACCGTGACACCGCGGACCTTCGTCGAACAGCTCGACCGGATCGCCGACAGCGGCCGGACCGTCGTCCCGCTGCGCCGACTGGTGTCCGCACTGCGCGGGGGCCCGCCGGTGCCTCCCCACTGCGCGGTACTCACCTTCGACGACGGTTTCGCCGACTTCTACCGGACGGTCGCCCAGGCCCTCACCGACCGTCGCCTGCCCGCCACCCTGTACGTCACCACCAGCGCCGTCCACGACCCGGGCCGGCCGCCCTGGCGGAGCCGGCTGCCGCCCGCGGAGATGCTGAGCCGTCGACAGATCGCCGACCTGGACGCGCTCGGGGTCGAGATCGGCGGCCACTCGCGCACCCATGCCGAGCCGGACACCCTCCCCGGTCACCGCCTCGGCGAGGAGATCGACGGCTGCAAGCCGGACCTGGAGAACGCGGTGGGCCGTCCCGCGACCGCGTTCGCCCGTCCGGGCGGCCCCGCCGGCCCCGTCGTCCGGCGCCGGGTGGCCGATGCCGGCCGGATCTCGGCCGCCCTCGCCGGGACGGCTCTGAGCTCACCGACCGACGATCCGCCGCGGATCGCGCGGCTGAGAGTGCGGGCCGACACCTCGTCGGAGCGCTTCGACGCGTGGCTCCGTGGTGTCGGGGCCCCGGTCGCGCCGCTGCCCGAGTCCTTCCGCGCCAGGGGGCGGCGGGCCTGCCGGCGGATCCGCGCCGCGCTCGGCCGTCCGTCCGACGAGCCGACGCCGACCTGAGACGGGGAACCGACCATGATCGTCTCCATCGTCCTGATCGTCTTCTCGGTCTTCCTGTTCGGCATGGCCACCGGAACGCTGTGGTGGATGATGCACGCCTGGCGGACGCCGGAGAACCTGGAGGACACCCGGTTCGCGGAGGCGGACGGGGCCGAACGGCTGTCCTTCTCACTGCTGGTGCCGGCCCGGCACGAGCAGGAGGTGCTCGCCCACACGGTCGACCGCCTGCTGACGAGCCGGTACCGCCACTACGAGGTGCTGGTGATCGTCGGGCACGACGATCCGGGAACCACCGCCGTGGCGAACGAACTGACCGCCCGCCACCCCGGACGGGTGCGCGTGGTGGTCGACACGCACGAGACCAAGAGCAAGCCGAAGGCGCTCAACACCGCACTGCCGCACTGCCGTGGCGACGTCGTGGGCGTCTTCGACGCCGAGGACCAGGTGCACCCGGACCTGCTCGGTCATGTGGACCACGCCTTCCGCTCCGCCGACGTGGCGGTGGTCCAGGGCGGCGTCCAGTTGATCAACTTCGACTCCAGCTGGTACAGCCTGCGCAACTGCATGGAGTACTTCTTCTGGTTCCGCAGCCGGCTGCACCTGCACGCCCGACACGGCTTCATCCCGCTCGGAGGGAACACCGTCTTCGTCCGCAGCGAGGTGCTGCGCGACGCCGGCGGATGGGACCCGGACTGCCTCGCGGAGGACTGCGACCTGGGTGTCCGGCTGTCCTGCCGGGGTGCCAGGGTCGTCGTCGCGTACGACGCCGAGCTCGTCACCCGCGAGGAGACCCCGGACTCGCTGTACGGCCTGCTCAAGCAGCGCACCCGGTGGAACCAGGGCTTCCTCCAGGTCTACCGCAAGCGCGAGTGGACCGGGCTGCCCGCCCGGCAGCAGCGGCTGCTGGCCCGGTGGACCCTCGGCAACCCGTTCCTGCAGGCAGCCGCCGGCGTGGTGATCCCGATCGGCATCGCCCTGGCGCTGCTCGCCGAGATCCCGGTCGCGGCAGCCATGATCACCTTCGTGCCGCTCCTGCCGGCCCTGCTGACCGTCGCCTTCGAGGCGGTCGGGCTGCACGACTTCGGGGTGCAGTACGGCATGCGGGTCCGACCCAGGCACTACGTCAAGCTGATCGCCGGCAGCCCGCTCTACCAACTGGTCCTCTCCGCAGCGGCCATGCGGGCGGTCTGGCGCGAGACGCGAGGCCAGCACGGCTGGGAGCTCACCCGCCACGTGGGCGCCCACATCCAGGAGATTCCGAACAAGGGATGAGCTGTGACCTCCACCGCCCACGACGTCTCGATCCGGCCGCCCGGGCCGGCGGCGGCACACCGCCGGGGCCGCAGCCCCACCTGGCTCGGACCGGTCGCCGTGCTGGTGCCCACCCTGGTCGTCCTCACGGTCCAGGCGTGGAACATCACGGGCTGGCCCATGGCCAACGACGACGAGGGCACCTACGTGTCCCAGGCCTGGGCCGTCCAGAACGGCCACGGCCTCGCGCACTACACCTACTGGTACGACCACCCGCCCGTCGGCTGGCTCCAGATCGCCGCGCTGTCCTGGCTGCCGACCCTTCTCGCCTCCCCGGACCACGTGCTCACCGCCTCGCTGCGACCGGTGATGCTGCCGGTCACCGCGGCCAACTGCCTGCTGCTGTACCTCCTCGCCCGGAGGCTCGGCCTGCCCCGCTGGGCCGGCTCGCTCGCCGTCCTGCTCTTCGGGCTCTCGCCGCTGTCGGTGAACCTCCAGCGCGAGGTGCTGCTCGACAACTTCGCCGTGCTGTGGATCCTCGCCGCCATGGTGCTGTGCGCCTCGCCCCGCCGGGACCTGTGGCACCACACGCTGGCCGGCGCCGCAGCCGGCATGGCCGTGCTCTCCAAGGAGACCATCGTCGTCCTGCTGCCCGCCCTGGCCCTGCTGCTGTGGCAGCGCAGCCACCCGAGCACCCGCAAGTACTCCCTGGCCGGCGCGGCCGGCGTGTTCGCGCTGACCACCGTCCTCTACCCGCTCTACGCGGTGCTCAAGACCGAACTGCTGCCCGGTCAGGGACACGTCTCGCTGTGGGAAGGACTCCGCTTCCAGCTGACCCGCCCGGGCGGCGGCTCCCTGCTGACACCGGGGTCGGCCAACCGTCAGATGCTCGAATCCTGGCTCTACTACGACAGGGTGCTGCTGATCGGCGGAACGGTCGCAGCCCTCCTCCTGCTCGCCAGACGCCCGCTGCGGCCGATCGCCCTGGCCGTGCTCCTGCTGGCGGCGATCGCGGCCCGCCCCGGATACCTGCCGGCGATGTACGTCATCCAGGCACTGCCCTTCCTCGCACTCGCGCTGGCTGCCGCGGCCGAACGCGTGGTCGTGCTCGCCCACCGCACGGCGAAACCCGGCATCCCCCGGTGGCGGCCGTTGCGTTGGACGGCGGTCGCCCTGCTCGGGGCACTCGCCGCCGGCATCGTCGGCCCGCAGTGGTACCGCGGTGACCGCACCGCCGTCACCGCCCGCGCCAACGCCGGATACGACC
Source organism: Kitasatospora sp. NPDC051914 (assembly GCF_040680995.1). NCBI lineage: Bacteria > Bacillati > Actinomycetota > Actinomycetes > Kitasatosporales > Streptomycetaceae > Kitasatospora > Kitasatospora sp. NPDC051914. Next base: position 82,702 of record NZ_JBFAXX010000015.1, on the reverse strand, counting down.
GGGCCGCGCAGTGGCTGCGCACCCACATCCCCGACCCCGGACGCGCCCGGGTCGCCGTGGACGACGTGCTCTGGCTGGACCTGGTGCGCCACGGACTGCACCCCGGCACCGGGGCGATCTGGTTCTACAAGATGGACCTCGACCCGGCCGTGAGCAAGCAACTGCCGAACGGCTGGCACGACCTCGACTACATCGTCTCCAGCCCCACCCTCCGGCAGCCGTCGAACCAGCGGCTCGCCACCGTCCGGGCCGCACTGGCGAACTCCACCGTCGTCGCCTCCTTCGGCAGCGGCAGCGACCTGCTGGAGATCCGGCGGATCGTCACCCCGGCCGCCGTGGAGAAGCCATGACCTCCCTCGACCTCACGCCGGACGACATCCCCTTCACCGTCGTCATCCCGACCCGCAACGAGCCGGACACCGCCGTCGAACTGCTCACCCGGCTCGTCTCCGCCCTCGGCGCACGGACCGCCGGACCCGTGCCGCGGCTGCTCTTCGTCGACGACAGCACCGACCACACGCCCACCCTGATCCGGGCGGCCGCGCGCGACTGCCCGCTGCCGGTCACCCTCCTGCACCGGGAGGATCCCGACGGCGGCCTCGGCGGCGCGGTCACCGAGGGACTGCGCGCCGCCGAGGGCGAATGGGCCGTGGTGATGGGCAGCGGCTTCGCCCACCTTCCGCAGCTGGTACCGCAGTTGGTCGCGGCCGGCCGAGCCGCCGGCGCCGATCTGGCGGTGGCCGCCCCACATTCCCCCGCGGACGCGGACGGCCGCCGCCGACGGCACCTGCCCCGCCCCTCCGCGTTGCTCACCCGGCTCCTCTTCGCCCGCGAGCTGCGGCGGATCAGCGACCCGACGAGCGGGCTCTTCGCCGTCCGCCGCGGCGCCGTGGACCTGGCCGGGCTCCACCTGCCCGGACCCCGCATCCTGATGGAACTGGCCGTACGCGGCGGGCTGCGCCGGATCGTCGAAGTGTCCTACCGCCTCGGCACCCCCCTCGTCGAGAAGTCCGGCACCGGCCTGCACGAGGGGCTGCTCACCCTGGCGCAACTCGCCCGGCTCCGGCTGTCCACCCCGCTCGGCCGGGCCGTCGCGTTCGCACTGATCGGACTGAGCGGGCTGCTGCCGAACCTGCTCGTTCTCGAGCTGCTGACCAACGAGTTCGGTGTGTACTACCTGCCCGCCGCGATCCTCGCCAACCAGGCGGGCATCGCCTGGAACTTCTTCCTGCTGGAGCGGTCCGTCTACCGCCACCGCAGGTACCGCCACGCGGCCGACCGCGTGCTGCGCTTCTTCGGCGTCTCCAATCTCGACCTGCTGCTCCGGATACCGCTGATGACGCTGATGGTCAGCGGATGGGGCCTCGACCCGGCCCTGGCGACGGTGCTCGCCCTGGTCGTGTCCTGCCTGCTGCGCTTCACGGTCGCGGAGCGCGCCATCTACCTCCCGGCCCCGCTGCGGCGCGGCCGGACCGACTCGTCCCGCACATCCTGAGAAGAGTTGCTGCCATGGTCATGAACGCCTTCCGCCGCCAAGCCACGGTCCTCCTCGGCTCCCTGGCCATGTTCGCACTCATGACCACCTACGACGCCAAGGCGGCCCCCAACCTCGTCGACAATGCGGGCTTCGAGAAGCTCGACTCGGCCGGCTGGCCCAAGTGCTGGGAGAAATCCGGCTGGGGCAACGGCACCGCGTCCTACCAGGTCGTCCCCGACGCCCACGGAGGCTCCAAGGCGGTGCGGCTCACCGTCTCCGGCGTGACCGTCGGCGACCGCAAGACGATGATGTACGAAACCCCGTCCTGTGCACCCAAAGTGACGGTCGGGCGCCAGTACGACCTCGGCCTCTGGTACAAGACGAACACGCCGAACACGGTGCTCACCGCCTTCCGCCACGACACCGTCAGCGGCTGGCAGTACTGGACCGACCTGCAGACCCTCCCGGTCACCGGGACCTGGACCAGGTCCACCGTGCGCACCCCGCAGATCCCGCCCAACACGGACCAGATCACCTGGGGCGCGGCCGTCTACGGCAACGGCACGCTGACCACCGACGACTACACGATGGAGGACGCCACCGTCCCGACGCCGCCCCCCGGCGGCTGCACCGCGGGCGACGCCTGCACCAAGGGCTCGTGGCAGGTGCAGCCGACGAACAACCCCGTGCGCAGCATGCACGCCAGCGTGCTGAGCAACGGCAAGGTGCTGCTGATGGCCGGCTCCGGCAACGACCCGGACCTGTTCGCCGCAGGCACCTTCACCTCGGCCGTCTACGACCCGCAGAACGGCTCCTTCACCGTCGTCCCGACACCGGTCGACCTGTTCTGTGCCGGGCACGTGCAACTGTCGGACGGCCGCACGCTGATCATGGGCGGCAACAAGGCGTACCCGGCGGCCGACGGCAGCCACGGGTACGAGGGGCTGAAGAACTCCTACATCTTCGACCCGGCGACCAACACCTACACCGCCACCAACGACATGAACGACGGCCACTGGTACCCCTCGTACACCGAGTTGGGCAACGGTGACGTCCTCTCCATCGGCGGCCTGCGCGAGGACTCCAGCGGCAGCGTCACCCAGGAGCTGTTCTCCGACGCCACCAAGCAGTGGCAGTCCCTGGGGCAGGTCAACCAGACCTGGTCGTACTTCGGCCTCTACCCGTCGATGATCCTCATGCAGGACGGGCGGTTGTTCTACACCGGGAGCCACGTCTTCGGCAACGGCACGCCCGGAACGGGGGCCTCCATCTACGACTACAACGCCAACACCCTCACCGACGTCCCCGGCCTGCAGAACAAGGACCAGCGGGACCAGTCGATGAGCGTGCTGCTGCCCCCGGCCCAGGACCAGCGGGTGCTGACCATCGGCGGCGGCAACGTCACCACCAACCCCGACGCCAACCGCCTCTCCGACCTGATCGACCTCAAGGCGGCCAGTCCCGCGTACACACCCGGCCCGCTGCTGCCGCAGGGCACGCTGACCGGCGGCGCACCGGAGACCGGCGCCCAGGGCAAGATGTACGTCTCGGCCGTGCTGCTGCCGGACGGCAAGGTCTTCGAGACCGGCGGCGCGCTGCACAACCGGGCCGACCCGGTGTACGAGGCCTCGATGTTCGATCCCGCCACCAACACCTACACCCCGGGCATGGCCACCGACCCGGTGCCGCGCGGCTACCACTCCGCGGCCTTCCTGCTGCCCGACGGCCGGGTGATGGCCATCGGCGACAACCCCGGCAACGGCACCTTCGAGATGCGGATCTCGATCTACTCGCCGCCCTACCTCTTCCAGGGCACCCGGCCGAAGATCCTCTCCACCGACAGCACCCACTGGGCGTACGGCTCCAGCCATCGGATCACCACCGACACACCCATCGTCAAGGCCGAGCTGATCCGCCCGCAGGCCGTGACCCACTCCTCCGACCCGAACCAGCGCTTCGTGGACCTGCCGCTGACCGTCAACGCGGACGGCAGCACCAGCCTGAACCTGACCACCAACCCGAACCTCGCACCCCCCGGCTTCTACATGCTCTACGTCGTCGACGCCAAGGGCGTGCCGTCGGTCGCCACCTGGGTGCACGTGATGTGAGCCCGGACCGGCCGCTCACCGGAGGAAGTCATGCGGAAATCAACTCCCACCACGCTGCTGGCGATCGCGGTCGTGACCGCCGGCGCCGCCCTGGGCGTGGCGCACGCCGCACCGACCGCTTCGACGCCCGCCGCCCCGGCCCCGGTCGCGGCGGCTCGGCAGGACGCGCCGCAACCGAGTCCGGCGCCGCACGTCCAGGACTTCGCCCACGGCCTGGGCAACAGCAAGAAGCTGCCCACCTCGGCCGGCCCGGCACAGGTCCCGGACGCCGACGGCTGCGACCACGGCTACGGCACCGAAGGGCAGTGCGTGCCACTGGTCTTCCCGCCGGGCGTCGGCGACACGGCGAAGGACCGCTGCCAGTGGCTCAAGGACCACGGCTTCAAGGAGCTGAAGGTGCACGACAAGGCCAAGGGCAAGGACCAGCTCAAGCTGGACAAGAACAAGGACAACATCGCCTGCGGGAAGGACGACGACTGATCCCCGGCCGTCGAACGACCCGCTGACGCCCCGATGCGTCCAATTGGACACATCGGGGCGTCAGCGGATGTCCTGGCAGCTGCTCATCACCGCGGTGGATGCCGAGACCGGCGAGCAGGAGGTATTCGACCGCGCGAGTGGCGCACCGCTGGCCTCCGCCGTGGCGGCAAGCACGGCCTTCCCGGGCATCTACCCGCCGATCACCGTCGGCGGCCGCCGGTACATGGACGGCTCCCTGCGGTCGGCGACCAACGCCGACTCGCGGTCGGAGCCCGCACGCTCGCCGTGATCGACCCGCAGGCGCACCTGTTTCCCCGCGAGCTGCTCCACCAGGAACCGGCGGCCGCCGCGGCGCAGACAGTGGTCACCGTCGAGGCGCCGATGCCGAAGAGCGGCTCCGCCTCGCCTGGAACACCGGATCCGGAACGGACTGAACGCCGCCCGATCCCCGAAGTGGTGCTGCGGTCCCGTACGGGCCGGGAAGGCGTGCGCGAGCACGGCGAGGGTGGTGTGGCGGTACCGCCGCCTCATTCTTCCGGGGCCGGAAGGACGACGGAATCGTTCTCCGCGAGGCCGGAGATCACTTCTGTGAGCCGGTCGCCGGCAAGTCCGAGTCGTACCGTCGTGCGAACGGGAACGCTCTTGCGGCACTCCCCGTTCTCTCCAATGTCGTCGCACTGCAGAACCAGGACGTAGTCCCCTTCCCTGTCGTGGTGGATCGCAGACGGGGGCACCGCGAGTACGTGGTCCCGGGAGTCCAGGGTCAGCGTCACTTCGGCTCGTATTCCCGGCAGTACGCCCGCTGGGGGGACCGGTAGCCGCAGCTCCATGAGGTACCGGGCCGCCTGCCCGCCGAGGTCCGCGATCCGGCCCTCCTCTCCCTCCGGGCCGTGTGCGCCCAGGGCGTCGGATCCGGCCTTCCCGGAGACGGGCTGGTCCCGGCTCCCCGGTGTCACGGCCGAGGTCGGAAGACCCTCGAGTGCCGTCGTCCCACGGGCCCTGGCGTCCGGGACCGTGACCAGGGCCTGCTGTCCCACGCGCAGCTTCGCCAAGGTGGCGGCGTCGATCGACGACTCGACCTGCAACTCGTCCGCCCGCAGGACCACGACGGGCTCCTCGCAGGACGGGTCGGCTCCGACGGCCGTGTTCACCGACTCGACGAACCCGGCCGCCGGCGCGGTGATCGTGCTGGCGGCCACTGCCTGCTGGGCCTGGTCCTTGCGTCGTTGGGCCTCGGCCACCCGCTGCTGATCCGCGGCCAGCTGTTCCTCGGGGAGGCCGAGGAGGGAGCCCGGTGTCGAGGCGGCCGACGAGGCGGACCGGGAAGTACCGGCGGCCGGAGCCGGGGCCGGCCGGCTCACGGCGGCCTGACGGGCTTTGAGGGCGGCGGTCGCTTGGGAGAGCTCCTGCTCCGCCGTGGCGAGGTCGCTACGGGCGCGCGCGGTGTCGGCCCTCGCCAGGACCGTTCCCGCAACGACGTGGGTGCCGGCCGCGACGGGGAGGGACGTGATTTTCCCGAGAACGGCAGGGGGATTGTCGACGGTGATCCGACCGCACGTGCCGGTTTCACCGGGTTTCGTTTCGGTGTAGGCCACCACCGAGCCGAAAGAGAGCCAGTACGTCGCAGCTCTCGTCACCGTTCCGTCCATGCGGGTGGTAAGTCGAATATTGTCCCGCTTGACGGTGAACACCAAATGCCGCTCCGGGCTTCGCGTCAGAACTGCGAGGGCGGCCCCCACCGCTGCAGAGGCGAGAAGGAGCGCCAGCCAGCGCCACTTCCGGCTCCGGCGACCCGATGCGGACGCCGGACGCACGGAAACCCGACCACGGCGCAGACTCAAGGCGGGTGACATCTCCTTCGAACCTGTGCAGGAGATAAATCCGGGTAGTGGTCCGACCGTCGGCCGGGCGTCGCTGCACCCGACCGCCGGACGTACGGATAATGGCAACCGCGGCAGGGGAGGTCAAGGATTCTCCGCGGTTGTCGCCGGGTGTGCTCCGATCGCCTTCCCCCATTCGGCTAATGCCGAGTGGCGGGCTGGAAAATTCCGCGCTCAGGCGCAAGGATTCCTCCTGCGCCTTACGGGCGGTGACCGGCCGAGGTGCACCGCGACGCTTCATCCCCTTCCATGAGAGAAGCACGGTCCTGTGCGCCGGTCCGATCCGGACCCGGCCCGTACGCGGCTACCTACGGCACCGGTGCAGCCGGCCCGGACCGTACCGGACGATGGGAACCATCCACGATGAACTCACGAGTCGTCTGCACAGCCGCACTGGCGGCTGCTGTCGGCCTGGTGACGGCGACACCGGCCATCGCCGCCACCGTCACGGTCAACCCGACCAGCATCGCTGCCGGACAGTCCCTGTCGATCACGGCCGCCGGCTGCACCACGACCGGCAACGTCCAGGCCACCTCCACCGCCTTCTCGGCGCCGGTGACCCTGACCCAGTCGTCTTCCGGCGCTGCTACCGGCACCGGCACCCTGTCCGGGACTGCAACGATCGCCACCTCGGCCGCCGCGGGTTCGCACATGGTGTCCGTGACGTGCGACGGCAGCGCTTCCACGGCCACGTTCACCGTCACGGCGGCCACGGGCAGCCCGACTGCAAGCCCCTCGGGGAGCGCGAGCCCGTCGAGCTCCCAACCGACGACGACGGTGACGGCGACCACGACCGAGACCATCACGGAGAACCCGATCCTGACGCTTTCCCCCACGGGCGGTGTGGCCGCCGGGGACGGCAGCAGCCAGGCATCGACCGGACCCGGCCCGACGGCCGTCGGACTGGGGCTCGCCGCGATGGCGATCGGCTCCGCACTGGTGGTCCGTTACGTCCGTCGTCGGCGCCCCGGTGCGCACCGATGAGCAGGGCCGCCGCCGAGGGCTGGGCCGTCCCTCACTGATGGTGGCGCTGGTCCTGCTCCTCGGCGGCGCCGGCTACGGAGCCGGGGCGTACGTCCTCGCCCCCAGCGCCGAGTACCAGCGCATACCCCCTCCGCAGCCCGACCAGAGCGGTGTGCCCACCCTGCCGACCGACCGGTCCACCGCCGGTGCACCGCAGATCGAAGCCCTGAACCCGTCCGTCCCGGTGCACATCGACGTCCCGCGTCTGGGCATCCACGCGGACATCCTGGCCGGCGGACTCAACACCGACGGCTCCCTGGCCGTGCCCCCCGAGAACCAGGCCGACCGCGCCTCCTGGTACAGCGGAAGCCCGACTCCGGGAACGATCGGCTCCTCGATCATCCTCGGGCACGTCGACTCCCGGAACCTCCCGCGCGGCAGAGCAGCCTTCTACCCCTTGGGCGCAGCGAAGCCCGGCGACGAAGTGGACATCACGCGAGCGGACGGCACCGTAGCCGTGTTCACCGTCGACGCCGCCACCGTCGTGCCCAAGAACGGCTTTCCCGCCGACGCGGTCTACGGGGCCCGGCCGACCCCCGAGCTGCGCCTGATCACCTGCGGCGGCGCCTTCGTGAACGGCGACTACACCGGCAACGTCGTGGTGTTCGCGCACCTCACCCGCAGCCACCCCGATGTGTAGGGGAATCGAGCTGAGTGAGGACCGGGCGGAGGACCGCCGGGGCGGGTGTGGTGACACGCCCGCACGTGGCCTCGTCGGGTTGCGTTCCCCGCGAGGAGGGGCCGTCATGGCAGGAGGGCTGCGCGTGCGTTCCTCCGGGAGCCGGTGCGGTGCCCGTCCGTGGCCACCCGAGAGTGTCGGAGACCTCCTTGCAGACCGTGCGCACTTCGCAGCAGATCACCCGCGACGTCATCGCCTTCATGGAACCCGCCCTGCGTGAGACCACCGCCCTGCTGGGGCAGCCGGTCCGGCGAATGGTGGAGTACCACTTCGGCTGGATCGACGCGGAGGGGCGCCCGTCGACACCGGTCGGTTTCCGGCGGCGGCCCGCGCTGGTCGCGCTGCTGTGCGCGGGCAGCAGTGCGCAGGCCTGGGACGCGGTGCGGACCGCCGCCGTGGCGGGGACCTTGATGTCGGCGGCCGGGACCGTCCACGACGACATCATCGACCGCGAGATGGTCCGCAAGGGACGGCCGACCGTATGGACGGTGTTCGGCGTGCCGGCCGCGATCCAGGTCGGGGTCGCCCTGCACTGCCTGGCGTTCGAGCTGCTGGCTCAGGACCCCAGGCCGGTCTCGGCCGTGCTGGCCCGGCGGGCCGCGTACGCCATCCGGGAGTGCTGCTCGGGGCAGGTCCGTGACCTGGAGACCGAAGGATCCTCCCGGATGAGCCTCGAGCTGTCGCTCGAACTGCTGGAAAGCACCATCGCGCTTCCCACGGCCGGCGTCTGCGTCGCGGGCGCGCTGGTGCGCGGCGCCGGCGAGGAGGAGGTGGCGGCCGCCGAGCGGTTCGGTTACCACGCCGGGATGGCCATGGCGTTCTTCGACGACTGGGAGGGCGTGTGGGGCACCTCGCGCGACGCGCTGGAAGACCGGTTCGCGGACCTGCGGCGCCGGAAGTCGCGGGCCTTCGCCGCGATCGCCCTGCAGTCCCGGGGACCGGCCCGCGACCAGTTGGCCGCCTTCTACGACGACACCGCCGAGCCCACCCTCGATCGGCTCCGGCACGTCGCGGACCTCATCGAGGAGTGCCAGGGCCGCAGTTGGCTGGAGGAGCGGATCAGGGAACACATCCGGCTGGCCCAGGACATCCTGCCGCAGGCGGTGCCCGACCCGGTCGCACAGGCCGAGCTCGCCGCCTTCGTCGACGCCATCGCCGACGAACTCCCTTGAGTCGCACACCATCCGGCTTCGGGGACGCCCGACCGGGAAGGCACCGCCCGGGCTGCGGGGCCTACGGCAGGCGCGGCCAGTGGGAAGGCCAGCGCTGGTGGTGTTCGAGTTGGGCGGCGAGGGAGACGAGGAGGGGTTCGCTGTCGGCGGGGCCGAGGAGTTGGGCACCGAGGGGGAGACCGGTGGCGGTGAAGCCGGCGGGGACGCTGACGGCGGGCCAGCCGAGGACGTTCCAGGCCCAGGTGTAGGGGCAGGCGGCGACGGCGGCCAGGCCGGTCCGGCGGTTGGTCAGGTGGGCGGCGTAGCCGACGCGGGGCGGCGGTGTGGCGGTGGTGGGGGTGAGGACGATGTCGAACGAGTCGAAGATCGCCCCGATGCGCCGGCGCAGGGGTCGTTCGGCGGCGCGGGCGAGGGTGAGCGCACGGCCGCTGAGCAGCCGGCCGAGTGCGATGTTGCGGCGGGTCCGGGAGTCGAGGGGGCCGGCGCCGGGCAGGCGCCGCGCCCAGTGGTGGAGTTCGGCGACGGCGCGCGGTACCTGGGCGGGGCCGATCGGCCCGTACCGCGGGTCGGCGGACCGGACGGTGTGGCCGAGGTCCGCCATGGCGGCCGCCGTCCGCAGGGTGGCGGCGCGGGCCGCGGGGTGCAGCGGCGCCCGGACACCGGTGGCGGGGCCGCGCAGGGAGAGGGCGATCCGCAGTCGGCCCGGCTCGCGGCGGGCGGCGTCGAGCATCGGGGTGGCGAACTGCAGTGGGGTGCCGCGCGGTCGGTGGCCGACGGCGGCGTCGAGGAGGAGGGCGGCGTCGGCCACCGTGCGGGCGAGCGGTCCCGGAACCGTGAGGTCGTGCAGGTCCTCGCTGCCGGGGGAGACCGGGATCCGGCCGCGCTGGGGTTTGATGCCGACCAGGTGGGTCCAGGCGGCGGGCACGCGGACGGAGCCGGCGCCGTCGGAGCCGAGGGCGGCGGGCACCAGTCCGGCGGCGACGGCGGCCGCGGAACCCCCCGAGGAGCCGCCGGGGGTACGGTCGGTGTTCCACGGGTTGCGGGTGCTGCCGAACGCGGCCCCCTCGGTGAACGGCCACTGGCCGAACTCGGGGGTGTTGGTCTTGCCGACGATGATCGCGCCCGCCGACCGCAGCCGCCGTACGCACTCGCTGTCGGCCGCTGCCGGAGGGAAGTCCCCGGCGCAGCCGAACGCCGTCGGCTCGCCCGCGACGTCCATGTCGTCCTTGACGGCGATCGGCACCCCGAGTAGGGGAAGCCGTTCACCTGCCGCCAGCCGCCGGTCGGCGTCGTCCGCCTCGGCGAGGGCGGCGGCGCCGCGCACCAGGCGGAACGCGTTGAGCCCGACCCGGGTCGCCTCGATCCGCGCCAGCGCATCGCGCACCAGCTCGCGGGCGGTGGCCCTGCCGTCGGCGAGGGCGGCGGCCTGGTCGAGCAGTCCGCCGTGCGGGCTTCCGGGTGCTTGGGTCACTGCCGGGAGTCACTCGTCGAGCAGGAAGCTCCCGAAGGTCGCCCGCCCGGTCGGCCGGTAGGTGTGGACGGCGACGCCGGAGGCGGTGGTGCGGGTGCCGGTGAACCGGAAGGCGGTCGGCAGGCCCCCGTCGGGGAACAGCCGCTTGCCCGTGCCGAGGACGACGGGGAAGACGAGCATGCGGTACTCGTCGATCAGGTCGCGATCCATCAGTGACCGGGCGAGCGCCCCGCTGCCGTGGATCTGGAGTTCACCGTCCGGCAGCCGCTCCTTCAGCCGGGCGACCTCGGCCGGCACGTCGCCGCCGAGGAACGTGGTGCCCTGCCAGTCACCCCGGTCGCGGGTGGTCGACGCGACGTACTTCGGCAGCGCGTTGAGCCGGGAGGCGATCGGGTCGTCCGGGTCCGTCATCTTCGGCCAGTACCCGGCGAAGAGGTCGTACGTCCGGCGGCCGAGGAGGAACGCGCCGGCGCGCTCGAAGACCTCGGCCATGAAGCGCCCCGCGTCGTCGTCGAAGTACGGCACGACCCAGCCGCCGTACCGGAAGCCGCCGCTGTCGTCCTCACCCGGGCCGCCCGGGGCCTGCACGACACCGTCGAGGGTGAGGAACGTCGTGAGGGTCAGCTCCGCCACGGCATGTCTCGCTCTCTTCCGTCCGATCGACCCGCCCAGCGTCCCAGACGGCACGGAACCCGAGGTCCGACGCCACGCCGGACGCCGCCGAAAATCGCTGCCGCGCCGACCCGGCCCCGGCTGCCGTGAAAGGCGCTCACCGGTCTTCCCGTACGCGGAACTTCCGCGGATCACCCCTGCTCGACGGAGCCGCACCCCCGCCATTGGTCCAGACCTATTGACGAGGTTTGCCGCCCCTCCTACGATCCGGTCCGGCACAGCCCCACATGTCCCCACCTCACCCGCAGCCGGACGTCGCGCCCCCACGCGCTGGTCATGCCCATGACGCCCGGCGGGAAGGGAGCACAGCATGTTCCGTCGAAGGCCGCGCACTCCGCGTCCGTCGGGCGACTTCCGCCCCTGTCCGGATCCCGGCCGCCTCGAGGGCGACCGGGCAGGGAGCGAGCCGCTCCGAGCTCCCCGCCCGCAGCGCGCGACCGTGGAACGCGCATCGCAGGTGAACCGGCCCGGCCGCGCCGGGCACGGACCGACCGTCCTGAGGCGTGCCGTCGCCGGGGTGAGCGCCGCCGCCGTCATCGGTGCCGGCATCGCCGTGGCCGGCTCCGTCACGGCCGGGGCCGCCACCCCCAACCTGGTGGCCAACTCCGGATTCGAGAACGGGCTCTCCGGCTGGACCTGCTCCGGCGGCTCCGGCGCGGCCGTCAGCAGCCCGGTCCACTCCGGCGCCTCCGCGCTCAAGGCCACGCCGACCGGCCAGGACAACGCGCAGTGCACGCAGACCATCAGCGTGCAGCCCAACTCCCAGTACACGCTGAGCGCCTATGTCCAGGGCAGCTACGTCTACCTGGGCGCCACCGGCACCGGCCTCACCACGGCCCCGTCCACCTGGACGCCGAACAACTCGTCGTACGGACAGCTCGGCGTCAGCTTCACCACCGGGGCGAACACCACCTCGGTGACCGTCTACGTGCACGGCTGGTACGGGCAGCCCGCGTACTACGCGGACGACGTGTCGCTCACCGGCCCCGGCGGCAGCAGCCCCTCGCCGAGCACCAGCGCGTCGACCAGCGCCTCCCCGAGCACCAGCACCTCTCCGAGCAGCAGCCCGTCGACCAGCGCTTCGCCGAGCAGCAGCCCGACGGGCGGCGACACCTGCCCCACGAAGCCCAAGCCGTCGGGCAAGGTCCTGCAGGGCTACTGGGAGAACTGGGACGGCGCCGCCAACGGCGTCCACCCCGGCATGGGCTGGGTCCCGATCACGGACAGCCGGATCGCCGCGCACGGCTACAACGTCATCAACGCCGCCTTCCCGGTGATCCTGTCGGACGGCACCGTCCTGTGGCAGGACGGCATGGACGCCGGCGTCAAGGTCCCGACCCCCGCCGAGATGTGCCGGGCCAAGGCGGCCGGGGCGACGATCCTGATGTCGATCGGCGGTGCCACCGCGGGCATCGACCTGAGCTCCAGCACGGTCGCCGACCGGTTCGTGGCGACCGTCGTCCCGATCCTCAAGAAGTACAACTTCGACGGAATCGACATCGACATCGAGACCGGCCTCTCCGGAAGCGGCAACATCAACACGCTGTCCGCCTCGCAGGCCAACCTGGTGCGCATCATCGACGGCGTGCTGGCCCAGATGCCCGCGGGCTTCGGCCTGACCATGGCCCCCGAAACCGCGTACGTCACCGGCGGAAGCGTCACCTACGGATCGATCTGGGGCGCCTACCTGCCGATCATCAAGAAGTACGCCGACAACGGCCGCCTGTGGTGGCTGAACATGCAGTACTACAACGGCAGCATGTACGGCTGCTCCGGCGACTCCTACCAGGCCGGCACCGTCCAGGGCTTCACCGCGCAGACCACCTGCCTGAACAACGGCCTGGTCATCCAGGGCACCACCGTCAAGGTGCCCTACGACAAGCAGGTGCCCGGCCTGCCCGCCCAGCCCGGCGCGGGTGGTGGCTACATGGCGCCGAGCCTGGTCAGCCAGTCGTGGAACGCCTTCGGCGGTTCGCTGAAGGGGCTCATGACGTGGTCGATCAACTGGGACGGCTCCAAGGGATGGACCTTCGGCGACAACGTCAAGTCCCTCCAGAACCGTTGATCTCCCGCTGACCTCCGGCCGACCTCCCGCGCCGTGAAGGGGCCGGGCCCGGTGTCGAGTACCGGGCCCGGCCTGTGGGGTTCACGCCGTGGTGCGGCGGGTGGCCCGCTTGGCCGGTGCGGCCTTCTCGGCGGTGCCCGGAGCGGCCTTCTTCGCGGTGGCGGCCTTCTTCGCCGGCGTCGCCGACTTCTTCGCCGCGGCGGTCGCCTTCCGCGCCGTGGTGGTCTTCTTGGCGGGCGGCGCGGTCTTCTTGACCGCGGCGGCGGCCTTCTTGGTGGTGGCCTTCTTGGCGGTGGTCCTCTTCGCAGTGGTGACCGCGGCGGTGGCGGTGGCGGTGGCGGTGCGCTTCGCGGCCGCCCGCTTGCGGGCGGGTGCAGCGGCCGCGCTCTTCCCCGCGGTGAGCGAGCCCTTGGGGGCCTTGGCCGTGGCCGGGCCGGACTTCGGGAGCTTCTTCGCGCCGGAGACCAGGTCCTTGAAGCCCTGGCCGGGGCGGAAGCGGGGCACGTTGGTCTTCTTGACCCGTACGCGCTCGCCGGTCTGGGGGTTGCGGGCGTAGCGGCCGGCGCGCTCGACCTTCTCCAGGGTGCCGAAGCCGGTGACCTGCACCCGCTCCCCGGCCACCACGGCGCGGACCATGGCGTCGAGGACCGCGTCCACGGCGTCCTCGGCGGCGGTGCGGCTGCCGAGTTGCCCGGCGACCGCCTCGACGAGTTGTCCTTTGTTCATGACGACGTCTCCACAACAGCATCGGGGATGGTTTTGTCCTGTTTCATCCTCAACATAGGGGCCATTCAGGTCTCCCGCCTGCCCAACGGCAGCCGCACAGCCGTCGGGAGGGCCCATGCCTGCGGTCCACCCCCTTCTCCGCTCCCTGCGGTGATCCGGCGCCGGGCCCCGAACTCGCCGCCCCCGGCTGCTCCTGGTCGCGGTGCGCGGGCCGGTCGGGAGAGGTGGGCGTCGAGGACGGCGAAGGTGCGGGCGTAGGCGGCGCCGTACGCGGGGGTGACGATCCGGTCGCTCCCGCCCCAGGACAGGAGCGCCGGCGTCCTGACCCGGCCGAGGCGGCGGAGCAGCTCGGGGTCGTGCATGTACGGGTCGCCGGCGAGGGTGCGCATGGTTGCCGTGTTGCCCTGGCGGCGGGCGAGTTCGGCGGCGGGCAGCCCGGCCGGGTCGACGTGGTACCGCTCGGCTCGTGCCAGGCGTACTCGGCCGGGCCGCGGGCGTCGAGGGTGAGGACGTCCCGGATCGGTTCGCCTCGACGTGCACGCCGACGGCGTTGACCAGGACGGGGTCGCCGATGATTCCGGCGGTGTCCCGGACGGCCGTCCCGGCGGCGATCCGGCCGCCGAGGGAGGTGCCGACCACCAGGACGTCCTCCAGTCCGCGGTCGTGCAGCAGGTGCAGGTGCAGGTGGGCGAGGGCGAGGTCGTCGACACCGGTGGGCCAACCGGGGCGGTGGGTGCCGTCCCAGCCGGGGTGGACGGGGTGAGGGTGTGCATGGTGCGGGCCAGGTGTGCCGAGAGGCCGGTCACGGTGGCCGGCCCGCCGCCGTCGGCGCCACCTCGCCCGGTGGGACGCGCTGCGCGCCGTCGGCCGGCTGCCCGGCGCCTCGGTGCGGACCCTCGCCGCCGAGACCTTCCAGACCGAACAGGCCTTCGGCGCCCTCGCCGGCCGCCTCGTCGCCCAGGGCCTGACCGAGCGCACCCCCGGGCACGGCCGCCGCGTCGAGCACCGGCTGACGCCCGCCGGCGAGCGGATGCTGGAGGTCGGCCACACCGTCGCGGAGGAGGTGCTCGGGAGGAGTCCACCTGACGGGCTCCTGGGTGGATGGGGCCGGTATGAAGCGCACAAATGCGCGACCGGCGCCGGGCGCGGTGTGACGCGCCGTCAGAAAGCCCCTGTATGGTCCTATACGTCCGGAATTGCGAGGATCACCATGGTGGCCAGGGAGGGAACTCGACCGAACCCGACGCACCACCCTGAGCGAAGGAGCCCGCAAGGACATGTCAGTCATCTCCGATCCCACCGTGCTCGACGGCCAGAGCCGGTCCCCCGGCACGTACGAGATCGAGGACCTGCTCGAACTCGCCGAACGCGACGACCTGGCCGAGGCGGCCGTCGAAGAGCCGGAGGGCGCCGACCAGCTGGTCCAGCTCCAGGCCAAGGTCGCGCTGCTGGAAGCGCAGACCGCCCTGCGGGCCGCCGGGCCGCAGACGCGGCGCCTGGTCCGCGGCAGGTACCGCAGCGTCGGCGGCGAGAGCCAGCTGGAGCTGAGGGTCGACGTGGACGGCTTCCGGCCGGCCATGCGGGTCAGCGGCGACTTCTTCCAGACCAGCGGCACCACCACCGGCTACGTCGGCTCCTTCGTGCTCGACGCCCCGACCGTCTCCTCCACGCCCGGCGTGGTCAGGATCGAGGGCACGGCCAGGTTCAGCCTCCCGGTGGCCGCCCGCCACGTCCGGGTGGCCATCCCGCGGGCGTCCGGACCGTCCCACGGCCCGGTCTCCGCCACCGTCCACTTCTCCGCCGCCGGCGGCGCACCCACCGCGACCTACCTCTGCGGCTTCGTCTCCCCGCACTTCCGCAGCATCAAGCTGGAACAGGACTCGGTCGCGGGCACGGTGCCGTTCATCGAGTACAACACCGGCTCGCTGCCGCAGCCGCCGTCCAGCCCGACCCGCACCCTCACCCTGCCGAAGGCCTTCGAGGAGGCCGGCATCGAGGTGCAGCTCGCCGGCACCTCGAACACCGTCCCGGTCGGCACCGCCGGCACCGACGCCAAGTGGGACGAGGCCGAGCTGCACAACGCGATGGTCAACCACTTCAGCCTCTGGCGGGACGCCCCGCTGTGGCAGGCCTGGCTGCTGGTCGCCACCTCCTTCGTGCAGCAGGGGGTGCGCGGCGTCATGTTCGACGCCGCCGGCTCCTTCCAGCGGCAGGGGTACGCGGTGTTCCACGACGCGATCCAGGGCCAGGACCCGGCCACCCAGCGCGCCCAGCTGCGCACCTACGTCCACGAACTCGGCCACGCCTTCAACCTGCTGCACTCCTGGGACAAGAACTTCGCCGACCCGCCCCAGCCGCTCGGGCCCAACGGCGGCCTCGGCGACCTGTCCTGGATGAACTACACCTGGAAGTTCCAGCCCCCGCCGCCCGCCGCCGGCGGCGACGCCGCCTACTGGGCC
This sequence comes from Kitasatospora sp. NPDC051914, assembly GCF_040680995.1. NCBI lineage: Bacteria > Bacillati > Actinomycetota > Actinomycetes > Kitasatosporales > Streptomycetaceae > Kitasatospora > Kitasatospora sp. NPDC051914. The sequence goes on along the minus strand of NZ_JBFAXX010000015.1, from coordinate 66,490 downwards.
GCCTTCCCGTTCCAGTTCACCGACAACGAACTGGTCCACCTGCGGCACGGCTTCTTCCGCGACGTCGTCATGGGCGGCAACCCGTTCGGCGTCGGTGCGGCCGAGGTCGACCCCGAGCTGTTCGGCGACCCGGTGACCGACCACAGCGGCCTCACCCTCGAACTCCGCTCCGCCCGGTCCTTCGCCTACGGCCAACCGGTCGTCGTCGAGCTCAAACTCTCCTCGCCCGACCGGCGCGGCCGCGTCACCCACGACCGCCTCGGCCCCACCGACGGATTCGTCACCATCGCCGTCCGCACCCCTTCCGGCCAGGTCAGGACGTACCGCCCGCCGCTCGTCCGCTGCCTCGAGGACAACGTGCAGACCCGCGTGGTCACCGAGGAGAACGCCGTCTACAAGAGCGCCTACATCGGCTACGGCCGCGACGGCCTCTACTTCGAACAGCCCGGCCGCTACCAGCTCCGCGCCCAGTACGTCGCCTCCGACGGCTCCCGCGTGCTCTCCGACGTCCGGCACCTGACCGTCCGCACCCCGCGGACCGACGCCGACGAGCACGTCGCCGAACTGATGATGGGCGACCAGCAGGGCACCCTCTTCTACCTGCTCGGCTCCTCCGCCGAGAGCCTCACCGACGGCAACGACGCACTCCAGGAGGTCATCGAGCGGTACGGCGACCACCCGCTCGCCGTCTACCCCCGTCTGGTCAAGGGCGTCAACGCGTCCCGGGACTTCAAGTACCTCACCGCCGACCGCAACCTGTACACCGTGCAGGCCGACCCGCAGGAGAGCATCCAGCACCTCGACTCCGTCGTGGAGGCCTCGACCGGCGAGGACGGCGTCGACAACCTCACCCTCAACTGGGTGATGCGCCGCCGCGCCCGGATGGAGGCCAGGACCGGCGACCTCGGCCGGGCCATCCGCTCCCTGGACGGGATGGCCACGTTCTTCCGCGACACCAAGGGCCTGCGCGAGCCCGTCGTCCGGGGAATCGCGGCCCAGGCCGAGCAGACCAAGGAACGCATCGCCGGCGAGAACCGGTAGCGGGCCCGCCGGCCGCCCCCGTTCCGCCGCCGTTACGCCCCCGGACGGGCGGGGGCAGGCCCGGGTCCGGGCGAACCCGGTCCGGGTCCGGGCGAACCCGGTCCGGGTCGTACCGGGGCGCGCACCGCCCGGCACTCCCACGGCCGCCGCGGGGGAGCAACGGCGGGGTCGCCAGCAGGAGCACACCGGCCAGGGCGACGGCCGCACGCGGGCCGAGCAGACCGCCCAGCACGCCCCAGAGGGCCGTCAGGAGAGCGGTCGAGGCCTTGGTCGTCACCGCCCAGGCGGACAGCGTGCGGGCAACCCGGTCGGTCGCGGTGCGTTCGAGGCGGTAGGTGGCGCAGAGAGGGTTGAAGACCCCGCAGCAGGAGACGAGCCCGAGCTCGACGCCCATCACCAGCAGCAGCCCGCCGGTGCCCGGCCCCGGGAAGGCCAGGCCGACGGGCCACAGCGCGCGCAGCGCCCCGACCGCGACCAGGACCCGGTGCTGCCCGAACCGGGCAGCGAGCGGTCGGGCCAGCCGCGAACCGAGCAGCCCGCCGATCGACGGGACGGCGAAGGCGAGGCCGTACTGCCACGGTGCGAACCCGAGCCGGCCGAGCATCAGGACGGCCAGCAGCGGCTGGGCGGCCATCACCAGGCCGTTGAACAGGGCGGTGTTGAGGAACAGCGGACGCAGCGTTGCGTCCGCGAGGATGTACCGCCAGCCGTCGAGCAGGTCCCCGGCCCGCATGCGCGCGACCTCGCGCCGTTCGGGCCGCGGCTCGTGCCGGCCCGTCGCGCAGATGCCCAGGGCGGAGAGCAGGTAGCTGAGCGCGTCGGCCGCCACCGTCGCCACCGGACCGAGGAGCCCTATCGCCGCGCCGCCCAGCGGCGGTCCGATGACCGTGGTCGTCCAGGCCGTGGACTCGAAGCGGGCGTTGGCGGCGAGCAGGTCCTCGGCCGGCAGCAGTGCCTTCAGGTACGCGCCGGAGGCGGCGCGGAAGGCGATGTCGGACGCCGCGACGACGGCCGAGACCAGCAGGAGCTGAACGAAGGTGAGCAGGCCGAGCGCGAACGCGACGGGGACCGTCAGCAGCGCCGCGAACCGCACCAGGTCCGTCGCGATCAGCACCGGCCGCTTGCGGCGGAACTCCACCCACGGGCCGAGCGGCACCGCCACGACCGCGCCCGCCGCCGCCCCCGCGGAGGAGAGCGCGGCGACCTCGGCCGGGCCGGCGTGCAGCACCCGGACGGCGATCAGCGGGAACGCGCCGAAGGCGAGCCAGGTGCCGAGCGCGCTGGTTCCGTACGCTCCCCAGAGCCATCCGAACCGGCGCCCCAGCCGGTGCCCACTCCCCATGCCCCTGCCCCTCGCCGCTCAGCCGCACAACCGATCCGTGATCGGAAGCATCAAAGCGAGCGCCGTATTCGAGGGTCAAACAACCACAGGGCGGGCCGGCTACAACCGGTGGTTGTGCCGATAGGGTCGGTCGCATGGACCTCGACACCGTCCGGACCTTCGTCGCCGCAGCCGACGCGGGGCGGTTCCAGGAGGCCGCCGCCGAGCTGGCGGTCACCCAGCAGGCCGTCTCCAAGCGCATTGCCGCGCTGGAGCGCAGCCTCGGCGTGCGGCTGTTCACCCGCACCCCGCGCGGTGCCGAGCTCACCATCGACGGGCAGGCGTTCCTGCCCCACGCCCGCGAGCTGCTCCGCGTCGCCGAGCGCGCGGTCGCGTCCGTGCGCACCGGCCGCCGTCCGCTGCGCGTCGACGTGATCGCCTCGCGCGTCGCGGCGTCGGGCCTGATGCGCGGCTTCCACCGTGCGCACCCCGAGATCGACCTCGACGTGGTGATGCTGTTCGACGTCGAGACGGCCGTCGCCGCCCTCCGGTCCGGGTCGATCGACGCGTCCTTCCGCGCCGTCGCCATGCCCGGCCGGCCCCTCCCCGAGGACATCGCGTCCGTCCGGGTGCTCGACGAGCCGCTCCAGCTCCTCACCGGCCCCGCCCACGCGCTGGCGGGCGCCCGGTCGGTGGCCCCGGCCCGGCTCGCCGGACACCGGATCTGGATGCCCGGCATCGTCCCCGGCACCGAGTGGGCCGCCTACTACGACGACCTCGCTGCCGAATTCGGGCTCACCATCGAGGCGACCGGCCCCAACTTCGGCTCCGACGCGCTCCTCGACACCATCGCGGACACCCCGGCCCTGGCCACCTTCATGGGCGAACACACCCGCCTCGTCTGGCCCGCCGGCCACGGCCTGCGCCGCATCCCGGTCACCGACCCGACGCCCGTCTACCCGCACTCGCTCCTCTGGCACCGCGACAACCCCCACCCGGCACTGGCCGTCCTCCGCGCCCACCTCGCCACCACGGCGGCCGGCCACGGCACCGCCGGGACATGGGTGCCGGGATGGGTGGTGCCGCGCTGAACGCCGCCGCACCTTCGGCCCACGCACGAACGCCTGACAATCCTTTCCGTCAACGTGCGGATTCCCACTCGGAATTGGGCAACGGAGCCCACTGCTATGGTGGCCCGATGGCATCGGTCAAGCAGTTCCAGGTCACCTTCGACTGTGCAGAACCCGAGCGCGTCGCTCGTTTCTGGTGCGAGGTGTTGGGGTACGCCGTACCGCCGCCGCCGGAGGGGTTCGCCACGTGGGGCGATTTCGACCGGTCGCTGCCGCCCGGGGACCGGGGTTCGTGGTTCGTGTGCATCGATCCCTCGGGCGTGGGCCCGCGAATGTACTTCCAGCGCGTTCCCGAAGGCAAGGTCGCCAAGAACCGGCTGCATCTCGACGTGCGGGTCGGCACCGGACTCGTGGGTGAAGAGCGCCTGGCCACGCTCGAGGCCGAATGCGCACGACTGGTCGCGCTCGGCGCGGTACGCGTGCGACTGCTGCCCGCCGATGACGACAACGAGTCGTGCATCGTGATGCAGGACGTCGAGGGCAACGAGTTCTGTCTCGACTGACCACGGCGGTGCGGGTGGCGGCCGTGGGAAACGACCGACCATCAGGTCGGGGGTGCGGTCGAGTGCGACCGGGCCAGCCCGGGGACCATGTCGGCGAGTGCGGCCCGGGTGGTGTCGGCGTCGACGTGGAGCAGGGCCTGCATGCCGGCGGCCCGGGCTCCGAGCACGTTCGGCTCGGCGTCGTCGATGAACAGCACCCGGTCGGACGGCACGCCGAGCAGGTCCGAGGCGAGCCGGTAGATCGGGGCCAGGGGCTTGCGCAGGCCGACCTCGCCGGAGATCACGACGGGATCGAAGAGCGGGTCGATCCGCTCGCGCGGATAGGTGTTGCCCCAGCTGTTGGACAGCAGGGCCACCCGGATCCCGAGGTCGCGCAGCTCGCCGGCCAGCTCGAACATCGCCGGGTCGGGCCGCATCCCGGCGAACAGCCGCGCGAGGACACCGACCGGGTCGACCGCAGCGCCGTCGACCGTGACCAGCTCGGCGGCGAGCAGTGCGTCGAACTCCGCGATCGTCAGCTCGCCGGTCTCCAGCCGGTGGATCGGAGTACCGTCCTCGGCGTCGCGGGACAGCCAGGCCTTGAGCGTCCGGGAGAACGACTCCGGCTCGATGCCGTCGGCCTCGAGCCACGCCGCGATCGAGTCCCGGACCGGGCCGGTGAGCACGCCGCCGTAGTCGAAGGCCACCGCCTCCACCGCGGTCACGAGAGCCGCTCCAGCACCATCGCCATGCCCTGGCCGCCGCCGACGCACATCGTCTCCAGGCCGAACTGCTTGTCGTGCCACTGCAGCGAGTTGATCAGGGTGCTGGTGATCCGGGCACCGGTCATGCCGAACGGGTGGCCGACGGCGATCGCGCCACCGTTGACGTTGAGCTTCTCCTCCGGCACGCCGAGGTCGCGGGCCGACGGGATGACCTGGGCGGCGAACGCCTCGTTGATCTCGACCAGGTCGATGTCGCCGATGGTCAGGCCGGCACGCGCCAGCGCCCGCTTCGAGGCCTCGACCGGCCCCAGGCCCATGATCTCCGGGGACAGCCCCGAGACGCCCGTGCTGACGATCCGGGCCAGCGGCGTGATCCCGAGCTCCGCCGCCCTCGTGTCCGACATGATGACGAGCGCGGCGGCGCCGTCGTTCAGGGGGCAGCAGTTGCCGGCGGTGACGGTGCCGTCGGGCCGGAACACGGGCTGCAGTTGGGAGACCGCTTCGAGCGTCACTCCGGCACGCGGACCGTCGTCCTCGGTCACCCGGCTGCCGTCGGGCAGGGTCACGGGGGTGATGTCGCGCTCCCAGAAGCCGTCGGCGATCGCCTTCTCGGTGAGGTTCTGGCTGCGGACGCCGAAGGCGTCCTGTTCCGCGCGGCTGACGCCCTTGAGCTGGGCGACGTTCTCCGCCGTCTGGCCCATCGTGATGTACGCGTCCGGCAGTAGGCCCTGAATGCGCGGGTCCTCCCACGTCAGGCCACCGGCGGCGAACCGCTCGGTGCGGGCCTCCGCCGCGGCGAACAGCGGGTTCTTGGTGCCGGGCAGGCCGTCCGCGTTGCCCTGGGTGTAGCGGCTCACGGTCTCCACACCCGCGGAGAGGAACACCTCGCCCTCGCCCGCCCTGATCGCGTGCAGCGCCATCCGGGTGCTCTGCAGGCTGGACGAGCAGTAGCGGTTCACCGTGGTGCCGGGCACCTCGTCCAGCCCCGCGAGGACGGCGACGATCCGGGCCATGTTGAAGCCGGACTCCCCGGCGGGCTGACCGCAGCCGAGCACCAGGTCGTCGATCGTCCTCGGGTCGAGCTGGGGCACCTTGGCGAGGGCGGCCCGGACCATCTGGACGGTGAGATCGTCGGGGCGCAGGTCCTTCAGCGATCCCTTGAAGGCCCGGCCGATCGGCGAGCGGGCAGTGGCAACGATGACGGCTTCGGGCATGGCTTTCCCCTTCGGTACTGACTAAGCGCTTGCTTAGCTGTCAGGCTGCAGCAGTGCGACACGAAGCGTCAACGGGTCCGACCCGGCAGGTCGGTGTGGACCACGTCACATGCCCGCCCGCTCGCCGCGGCAGTGCCGGCCTCCGCCCGGGAAGTGCTCCAACGGCGCGAAGGCATGCGCCGGCACTCCGCCGCGGCACGGATCAACTGCGGCGGAGTGCCGGGTGGTCCACGATCAGGCGCGGAGCGCCTTCTTGAGGATCTTCCCGGTCGGCCCCTTGGGCAGTGCGTCGACGAGGCGTACCTCGCGCGGGTACTTGTAGGCGGCGACCCTGTCCTTGCAGTGGACGGCGATCTCCTCCGGTGTGGCCGATGCGCCGGGCTTGAGCGCGACGTAGGCCAGGACCTCCTCGCCGAGCCTCTCGTCGGGCCTGCCGACGACGGCCGCCTCGGCCACCGCCGGATGCGTGAACAGGACCTCCTCGACCTCGCGCGGGTACACGTTGTAACCGCCGCGGATGATGAGGTCCTTCTTGCGGTCGACGATGAACAGGTATCCGTCGTCGTCGGCGTGGCCGAGATCGCCGGTGTGGAACCATCCGTTCCTGAACGCCTCGGCGGTGGCTTCGGGCCTCTTGTAGTAGCCCTTCATGACGTTGTGGCCGCGGATGACGATCTCGCCGACGTGGTCGGGCCCCGGTGGCAGCGGCTCGTCGTTCTCGTCGACCACGCGCACCTGGACGCCCCAGATGGGTCGGCCTATCGACAGCACCTTCCGGGCCTGGGCGCTGATGTTGAACGTCGCGGTGCTCGCGGTCTCCGACAGCCCGTAGCCCTCCAGGATCACGACGCCCGGGAACTTCTCCTCGAACGCGCGGATCACTTCACCGGGGATCGCGGCTCCGCCGGAAATGCCGACCCGCAGCGAGTCGAGGTTCCGGCCGGAGACGTCGGCCGACAGGAGGGCGAAGTACATGGTGGGAACGCCGGAGAAGATCGTGCATCCGTGCCGCTCGATGGCGTCGAGCACCGAGTCCTGCTCGAACCGGGGCACCAGGACCATCGTGCCGCCGTACCGCACGCAGGCGTTGAGCACGCTCGACAGCCCGAAGACGTGGAACAGCGGCAGCACCGCCACGGCGATGTCGTCGTCGCGGAAGCCGAACAGTTCTCCCGCGACGGTGCAGTTCATGTAGAGCTGGAAGTGGGTGAGTTCGGCACCCTTGGGCTGACCGGTGGTGCCCGAGGTGTACAGCAGCGCGGCGGTGTCGTCCGCATCGGTCGGCTCGATGTCGTCGGTGTCCCGGCCGGAGTGGAGCTCGTCGTAGTGGATCGCGCCCTCCGGCAGCCCGTCGCCGGTCGGCGAGGTGACGACGTACGTGGTCACCCCCTCCACCTGCCGTGCGGCTTCGAGCGCCTCGTCGGCGAACGACTCGAAGGTCACGAGCAGCTTCGCGTCGGAGTCCTCGAGGTGATAGGCGATCTCCGGAGCGCGGAGCAGCGGGTTGAGCGGGACCATCGTCAGCCCCGCCTTGAGGATCCCGAAGTACGTGAACAGGAACTGCGGAACGTTGGGCAGCTGGACGGCGACCTTGTCGCCGCGCTCCAGTCCGAGAGCGCGAAGACCGTTCGCGACGCGGCCGGAGATCTCGTCGACCTGCGCGTAGCTGAAGGACGTGTGCGCGAAGTGGCACATCGGCTTGTCCGGGTGGGCGTGGCGTGACTCCCGCAGCATGGTCGCGAGGTTGAAGCTCATGAGGGAACTCCTGGTGGGATGAGCGCGGTGCGGCTCGGGGGAGGGGAGGTCGAGCCCGGGCCGGGGCTCTGGCATGCGGGCGAGCGGGCGGGGAGGGCGGTGGCCGGGCCGACCGGTGTGTGACGGAGGCTACGACTCCTGCATGGGCTAAGCAAGCGCTTAGTAAGCGTTACTGCGCGGTAATTTCTCGGTGCGTCGGCCTCGTCCCGCGGCCGTCAGCCGGCCTGCGGGGCCCGCCCCGGGTGGTAGCCGGTGAGCAGCAGGGCGATGTCGTCCGAACGGTGCGGGGAGCGCCGGGCCTTCCGCAGGAGTTGATCGGCGAGTTCCTCGAGGCTTCCGGCGCGGGCGTGGGCCGGCGAGGCCCGCAGGCCGTCGATGCCCGGATCGATGTCGCTGCCGCGTTCCTCGACGGGGCCGTCGGTGTAGAGGGCGAGGACCGACCCGCGGGGAAGGTCCGGCCGGGTCTCCGGACAGGTGCCGGTGCGGTCGATGCCGAGGAGCGGACCGCCTGCCGGCTCCAGCACGCCGGTGCTGCCTGCGTACCGGAGGAGCATCCGCGGCTTTGCGGTCAGGGCCGGCGAGCGGCACCGGAGTCTGCGGAGATCTGCAGGCCCGAGACGTCCACCGCCTCGAAGTCGCTGCCCTTGTAGGTGCCGAGTTGCCGGAGTGCGGCGTTGTTCCACCGGTCGTCCTGAGTGCCGCTGACGTACCAGGCGGAGCCGTTGTCGGCGACGACGGCACCGTAGGTCTTCAAGGCCTGTGCGATCGCCTTGGCCTGCGGGGGGAGTCGGGAGATGTCCACGTCGGCCTTGAGCCGCAGCCGCAGGCCCATCGGGGGCAGGTCCTGGTCGGTGGCGCCGGAGGCCTGGTGGCGGGCCGGCCAGAGGTAGGCGTGCCGGCTGCGCGGGACGGTGATGCGCAGTGCGTGGTCGATCGTGCCGGAGGCGGCTTCGTCGTAGCGGGCCAGGCCCGGGAGGATCGGCAGACCTGCGGCGTCGGCGGATGTCAGGCCGGCCGGCCGCAGGGCGTTGGACCGGAGGTCGAACACCGCTCCGGAGCCGGCGTGCCATCCGCCGCCCTGCGGGTGGGCGTCGTAGAGCTCGTACACCTTGCAGGTGGACTTGTCGAGGGCGATCACGTGGCGGTCCCCGCTCGCCTGCGGGCCGCCCTCGATCAGGGCATCGGCCGGGATCGGGTACGGGCCCCTGTCACTGTCTTCCGCGTAGTCGAAGGACACCTTGGCGGCCGGGGTGCCGGCCGGTACCGAGGTGATCGGGATGCCGAACGGCGCGCCCTCCCAGGTGCCGGAGCCGAAGTCCGCCTTCAGCTGCTTGCCCGCGCCTATCGCGGCGACGTAGGCCGCAGAACGCGGCGAAGCGGGCAGCCGGTCGATCCGGGTGCGCCAGATGCTGTCGGCGGGGGCCACCGGACACCCGCCGAGGTCCTCGGCGCCGGCCGCGGCAGGGGGCGGCGTGCTCCCGGTCGTGGACGGCACCGCCGCCGTCGCCGATGCCGGAGCCGGGGAGGGCCCCGTCGGAGTCGGCGACGGGACGGCAGACCGGCTCGTGTCGGCCGCGGCAGCCGGCCCGGCCGCCGAACCCTCCCCGCCGCCGGGCCGGTCCCACACGGCCACCGCGATCCCGCCGGCTGCGACCAGGGCGGTCGCCAGGGCTGCGACGACCGGCCTGCGCAGCACCGGACGCGATCGCCGGCGACGCTCGGCAGGACGAGGCGGGGGAGTGTCGGAACTCGCCATGGGATCTCGCCCTTTCGATCGTGACGCCACATCAGACCTGCGGCCGGCAGGCCGTGTACGCCGAGGAACGGGTACGTCCGGGGGGACAGGGTGGCACAACGCCCACCGGCCGGCAGAAGCAGGGCCGGCAACCCGAGTGGGATGGCCGGGGCGGGGCCGCGTGGATGGCGGGATTTCGATGTGCGTGCGGCTCGGTTTCGAGGTAGGCGGGCGCGGGAAAATCGGGAGGTACTGAGCATTTCGGGTGGCTGAGGGGGCGTCTCATGACCCGCCGTAACTCCGGACTCGAACCGCAGGATCAGGACCCGCAGACCGTGCAGCGCCTTCGCTTCGGCGTCGGCATCATCGGGTTCCTCCTGCCGATCGTCCTCCCGATCGGAAACATCGTCACGTCGGCGCGACTCACGCTGCTCGCCTCCATGAGCGCGTCGTACTACACGCACATGCGCAACGTCTTCGTCGGCAGTCTGTGCGCCATCGGCGTCTTCCTGATCTGCTACCGCCACGACCGACGCGAGGACCGGCTGAGCTCACTGGCCGGGGTGTTCGCGATCCTGGTGGCCCTGTTCCCGACCCTGCCGCCGTCGTCCGTCACACCGCACCCGACCCAGGTGCAGACGACGGTCGGCATCCTCCACCTCTGTTTCGCCGCCGGGCTGTTCGGCGTGCTCGCGTTCTTCTGCCTCCGGCTGTTCGGCAACAGCCGGGGCCAGGCCGGACACCGGTTCCGGAACGGGGTCTACCTGGTGTGCGGGTGGGTCGTCGTCGGCTGCACCGTGATGATCGCCGCAGCCGGTGTGCTGCACTTCGCGTGGGACCTCCCGCTGACCCTGACGTACGTCGGCGAGGCGGTGTCGGTGTTCGCGTTCGGTGTCGCGTGGCTCGTCAAGAGCGCGGCGATCGGCGCGGTCGCATCCACGGCCTCGCCCGAGCCCGGGGCGGCCCCGGCCTGATCCGGACGTCCTCGGGTGCGGACCGCACCTCCCGTCGCCCCGCGTCCCCGGGATCCGTTCCCGGGGACGCGGGGTCGCGTCAGGGGATGCCGGCCCGGAGGCCGTCCCGCCACTCCGTGGCGAGCACGGCGTAGACGAGGGTGTCGCGCCAGGTGCCGTCCGAGCGCCTGGCGTGGCGGCGCAGCGGGCCCTCGCGGACGGCGCCGAGGCCGGACAGCGTGAGCTGCGTGCGGACGTCGAGGTGGTCGACCTGCCACTGGACGCGGCCGAAGCCCAGGTCGTCGAAGGCGTGGCGGAGCAGGAGGAGGTGGGCCTCCGCGGTCAGCGGGGTCTCCCAGGTGTTGCGGGCGGCCCAGTGCCAGCCGATGTCCAGGCGTTCGTCGACGACCGCGATGTCGGTGTACGCGATCCACCCGGCGGCCCGGGTGGTGCCGGCCGGGACGATCGCGAACATCACCGCGTTGCCGGCCGACTGCTGGGCGAGCCGCTGTTCGACCAGCATGTGCATCTCGCCGAGGGTGTAGGGAGTGACCACGGGGAGCCACTGCCACAGGCCGTCGTCGCGGCTGCCCGCGAGGTGCAGGTCGGGTACGTGCGCCGTGGTCAGCGGCTCCAGCCGGACGTACCGGCCGTGCAGGACGACGGGCGCGAGGGGCCGTGGTGCCATGCGGAGCAGGCTAACCCGGCCCGGCGATTCCTGACAGGGGTGTGCCAAAGCCGCCGCACCCAGGGCGCGCCCTGGCCGCAGGTCGGACGCCAACCCCTGTTCATCCGGCCGTCGCGTGCATTCCCTACGCTCGGGCCGCTACCGGTGGCGATCAGTCACTTGCGGTGATCGGTGGTCGGCGCCCGCGCGGCGCGTCCACCCCTGAGTGAAAGGCCGTTGGATGGCCCCGCGACTCTCCGTCGTCGTTCCGATCTACAACGTCGAGCGCTACCTCGAGGAGTGCCTCGACTCGATCGCGGCCCAGACCTTCGAGGACTTCGAATGCGTCATGGTCGACGACGGCTCGACCGACGACGGCCCCGTCATCGCCGAGGCGTACGCCGCCGGGGATCCCCGATTCCGGCTGGTCCGGCAGGAGAACAAGGGCCTCGGCGCCGCCCGCAACACCGGCTGGCGCCACCTAACCCCGGGAACCGAGTACCTGGCCTTCGTCGACAGCGACGACACCCTGCCGCCGCACGCGTACGAGCTGATGATCCGCACGCTGGACGAGACCGGATCCGACTTCGCGGCCGGCAACGCGATGCGCCTGCGGAGCGACGGCCTCACCCCCTCGCACGCCCACCGCCGCCCGTTCCGAGAGACCCGGCTGCGCACCCACGTCAGCGAACTGCCCGCCCTGGTCACCGACCGGACCGCCTGGAACAAGGTCTACCGGCGCTCGTTCTTCGACGTGGCGGGCATCCTCTACCCCGAGGGCATCCTGTACGAGGACGCCCCGGTCAGCGTGCCGCACCACTTCCTCGCCGAGCGGGTCGACGTGCTCGCCGACCCGGTCTACCACTGGCGGGTCCGCGAGGACGGCGACCCGTCCATCACCCAGAAGAAGACCGACCCGCGCGGCCTGGTCGACCGGGTCCGCTCGATGGAACTCGTCCGGGAGTGGCTGCTCGGCCGCCCCGAGCCCGTGTTCGCCGAGCACCTGCGCGCCTACGACCGGAACTGCCTGGTCGAGGAGATCCCGATGTTCTTCTGGTCCGTTCCGGACGGCGACCGCGCCTACCGCGAGGCCTACCAGCGGCACGTCAGCCGGCTGGTCCGGGCGATCGGCCCCGAGCGGCCGGCCGGGCTGAGCACCCAGCTGTGGCTCAAGTACCGCCTGACGCTGGCCGACCGGATGCACCGCTTCGTGGCCGTCCAGCGTCTGCACCGCCTGGCCCGGCGCACCCGCCAGGCGGTCGCCCGGGGCTGAGTCCGCGCACCGCGCGCGTTACTGCTTGACAGGTTGCGTCATACTGTAACGCGCGCGATCCGAGATGCCGTCGGAGCGGGCAGCACCGCCCGGCCCCGCACGGGCCCTCCACCCGCACCTCGGAGCACGACATGCACCCCTTCCTCGACCAGCCGGGGCCGCTCGCCTTCGCGCACCGCGGCGGCGACCTCGGGCACCCGGAGAACTCGTTCGCCGCCTTCGAGGCCGCCGTCGCCCTCGGGTACCGCTACCTCGAGACGGACGTGCACGCCACCCGCGACGGTGTGCTGGTGGCCTTCCACGACTCCCGCCTCGACCGGGTCACCGACTGCACCGGGGCGGTGGCCGGACTGCCCTGGGACACCGTCGGGCGGGCCCGCATCGGTGGCACCGAGCCCGTGCCGCTGCTGGAGGACCTGCTCGACGCCTTCCCCGACGCCCGCTTCAACGTCGACGTCAAGGCGCCGCAGGCCGTCGGGCCGCTGGTCGAGGCGATCCGCCGGACCGACGCCTGGGACCGGGTCTGCGTCGGCGGCTTCTCCGACCGCCGCCTCGCCGCCGTCCGCGCCGCCGCCGGCCCCCGACTGGCCACCTCGCTCGGCCCGCGCGAGGTGGCCCGGCTGCGGCTGCTCTCGCTGGCCGGGCCGCTGCTGCGGGGGAGCGGGGCGCCGTTCGCCGGGGTGTGCGCGCAGGTGCCGGAGCGGCACCTGGGCGTGCCGGTCGTCGACCGGGCCTTCGTCCGCGCCGCCCACCGCCTCGGCCTGCAGGTGCACGTCTGGACGGTGGACGATCCCGTGCGGATCGGGGCCCTCCTCGACCTGGGTGTGGATGGCATCATGGCCGATCGCATCGACGTCCTGCGGGACGTCCTCGGTGAGCGCGGCTGCTGGTTCGACAGCAGCACCGGCTCCAGCACGGAGACAGGAGCCCCATGAGCACAGCGGCCCAACTGCCCGACCACCTCGAGACTTCCACCGACAGCCGCACCCTGCGCCGGATGCAGTTCGGCTGGTACATCAACGACTGGGCCAACGCCGCGTTCTCGGCCACCGTCCTGACGGTGTTCCTCGGGCCGTACCTGACCTCCGTCGCCAGGAACGCCGCCGACGCCGCCGGCGACGTGCACCCGCTCGGCCTCTCGATCCGCGCGGGGTCGTTCTTCCCGTACACGGTCTCCTTCTCCGTGCTGCTGTCGGTCGCGGTGATGCTGCTGACCGGCACGGTCGCGGACCGCACCGGGCGGCACAAGGAGCTGATGTGCGGCTTCGCCTACGTCGGCGCGATCGCCACCACGGGCATGTTCTTCCTCGGCGGCGACCGCTACCTGCTCGGCGGCGCGCTGCTGGTGGTCGCCAACATCGCGTACGCGGTGTCGGTCGCGCTCTCCTACGCCTACCTCCCCGGCCTGGCCTCCCCCGACGAGCGCGACGCGGTCTCCTCCAAGGGCTGGGCCTACGGCTACGCGGGCGGCGGACTGCTGCTGATCGCCAACCTGGCGCTGTTCGAGGGGCACGACGTGCTCGGCCTGTCGTCCGGCACCGCCGTGCGGATCTGCCTGGCCTCGGCCGGCCTGTGGTGGGCACTGTTCACGATCGTCCCGATGCTGCGGCTGCCCTCCCGGGCCGGTGCGGCCCCGGGCCGTGCCGCGGCCGTGCCCGACCGGCCCGCCGCCGGCAGCCTGCGCGAACTCGCCCGCACCCTGCGCGGCATGCGCAAGTACCCGCTCACGCTGCTCTACCTGGCCGCCTTCCTCTGCTACAACGACGGCATCCAGACCGTCGTCTCCCAGGCCTCGCTCTACGGCAGCGAGGAACTCGGCATGGACCAGACCTCGCTGGTCGCCGCCGTGCTGCTGGTCCAGATCGTGGCGATCGGCGGCGCACTGCTGCTCGGCCGGATCGCGGGCCGGTACGGCGCCAAGCGGACCATCCTCGGCTCGCTGGTCGCCTGGGTGCTCACCCTCGCCCTCGGGTACTTCATGCCCGCCCACCGGCCGATCTGGTTCTTCGCCCTGGCCTGCATGATCGGCCTGGTGCTGGGCGGCAGCCAGGCGCTCTCCCGCTCGCTGTTCTCCCACCTCGTCCCGGCCGGCAAGGAGGCCGAGTACTTCAGCTTCTACAAGGTCAGCGACCGCGGCACCAGTTGGATGGGCCCGCTGGTCTTCGGCCTCGCGTACCAGATCACCGGCAGCTACCGCTCGGCGATCATCTCCCTGCTGGTGTTCTTCGTGATCGGCTTCGCCGTGCTGCTGAAGGTCCCCCTCCGCCGGGCCGTCGAGGCGGTCGGCAACCCCGTCCCCGAGAGGCTGTGACGACCCGGCCCGGCTCACCGGCGAGGCGCTTTTTGGACGGGGGCGCACCGACTCACCGGTGGGGCGGGCCGTGGCGCGGCAGGTCGCGGGCCGTGGGCCCCGCGCGCTGCTCCGCGCGAGTGATGTTGCGTCAGATCTTCAGCAAGTCCGTATTCAAACAAAGCTGCACGTCGAAACCATTCTGCTGCCGCTTCCCCGCGCGGCCGGGAGGCGTGTCGCCGTGCTCCGGTCGGCCGCGGTCCACCCCATGGTGGACCGCATGGCTATCGACCTGAAGCAGACCGCGATCGATCCGGACCTGCCGACCGTCCCTCCGACCCGCAACACCCAGGAGGCCGTCCGGGCCGCCCTGGGCGACATGCAGGGCAACATCCTCCGGAGCCACGGCCGCGACCACAGCCGCCACCTGTTCATCACCTTCGCCACCGGCAGCGCCGACGACCGGCAGAAGGCGCGGCAGTGGCTGGCCTCGCTGGCCCGGCCCCAGTACATCACCTCGGCCCTGACGCAGTACGAGGAGGCGAGCAGCTACCGGGACACGCTGCGGACGATCGCCGGGAACGGCGCGATCACCCCCGCCGACCGGACGGCGATGATCCTCTCCGCCAGCTCCGTCTTCGTCGGCGCGATGGTCTCGGCCGCCGGGTACCGGGACCTCCGGCTCGGCGCGGACATCACGCCGGACGACCCGTCCTTCGCCGCCGGCGCCAAGAGCCGGGTGACGGTCCTCAACGACCCGCCGGTGACCGCGTGGGAGCCCACCTTCCAGGCCACCCTGCACGCCCTCGTCATCGTCGCCGACGACGACCCGGTGAAGCGCATCGACCCGCTGGTGGCGGAGCTGAAGCAGCAGCTCGCGGCCATCGGCGCCATGGTCGCCGAGGAGACCGGCACCGCCATGCGCTTCGACGACCGGGGCGACCCGAGCCCCACCGGGACGGTCCGCGAGCACTTCGGCTTCGCGGACGGGGTGAGCCAGCCGCTCTTCTTCGCCCGGGACATCGAGCGGGCCAGGACGGGCAACGGCGGGATCGACAGGTACGACCCGAGCGCGCCGCTGGACCAGGTGCTGGTCAAGGACCCGGCGGGCGGGAGCGACGGCTACGGCTCCTACTTCGTGTACCGCAAGCTGGAGCAGGACGTGCCCGGCTTCCGCGGCGACGAGAAGGCCCTGGGGCTGGAGATCGCGAAGCAGGCCGACCCCAAGGCGCAGGACCCCACGGACGCGGACATCGCCCTGGCCGGCGCCTACATGGTCGGCCGGTTCAAGGACGGCACCCCGGTGGTGGAGCAGCAGGTGCCGGGGCTGGCCTCGCTGCCGAACAACTTCACCTACGACGGCGACGTCGACGGGGTGCGCTGTCCCCTCGCGGCCCACGTCCGCAAGGCCAACCCGCGCGGCGACAAGCAGCGCCAGTTCGGGGTGCCGCTCACCCAGGAGCGGGCCCAGCGCATCGCCAGGCGGGGCATCAGCTTCGGCCCCGCGACGCTGGACCCGGCGCCCACCGACACCGTCGGGCTGCTGTTCCTGTGCGCGCAGAGCAGCATCCCGGACCAGTTCGAGTTCATCCAGGCGCTCTGGGCGAACTACGAGGACTTCCTGCGCCCCGCCACCGGCCTGGACGCGGTGATCGGCCGGCTGCCCTCCGCGGACTCCCGCGACCGGGCGGTCGAGCAGCCCTGGCCCAAGGCGTACGGCTCGCACAACCAACTGGACTTCTCCAAGGTGCCGCCGGCGCCCACGGACTGCTTCTTCCCGAAGCGGGTCGGCCAGTGGGTGACCATGCGCGGCGGCGAGTACTTCTTCGTGCCGAGCCTGAGCGCCCTGACGAGGTTCGGCACGGTGGTGGAGCCGGCCGGGAACGAGGCCCGGTCGTGAGCCGCGACCAGCGGGCCGTCGACGAGCTCGCCCGGCACCTCAGCGGGTACGTCTGCGAGCCGGGCAGCCCCGACTACGCCAGGGCGATGGAGATCGACAACGGCCGCACCCGGACGCCCCCGGCCTACGTGGTGCGCGCCAACTCGGTCGCCGACGTCACCCGGGCCATCGCGTTCGCCCGGGAGCTCGAGCTGCCGATGACCGTACGCGGCGGCGGGCACAGCGCCGCCGGGTACTGCCTCAACCGGGGCGGCGTCGTGCTGGACCTCGGGCTGATGAAGGGCATCGCGCTGGACCGGGACAGCAAGCGGCTGCGGGTCCAGATGGGCGCCATCTGGAGCGACGTGTACGGGTACGTCGCCCGCAACGCCACCCCGCTGATCCCGATCGGCGGCGGCTGCCTGACCGTCGGCCTGCCCGGCTTCCTGCAGGGCGGCGGCTACAGCTTCGTGTCCCGCTCCTACGGACTGGGCAGCGACAACGTCACCGAGATCAAGCTGGTCGACGCCGAGGGCCGGCTGCGCACCCTGACCGCGGACGCCCCCGACGAGGCCGACCGGGACCTGTTCTGGGCCTGCCGCGGAGGAGGCGGCGGCAACTTCGGCGTCGCCGTCGAGATGACCCTCCAGCTGCACACGCCCGCGGCCGCGACCGTGATGGGCGGCGAGCTGTCCTACCCGCTGGAGCGCGCCCAGGAGGTGATCGCCGCCTACGACGCGTGGGCGAAGGACGTCCCGCAGGCGATGGCCGCGTACGGCTACGTCGGCCGCGACCCCGACCCGGCCGAGCCGACCCGGAGGATCCCCACCTTCCGGATCACCCCGGTCTTCAACGGGGAGTACGCCGACGGCGTCGACCTGCTGCAGCCGATGCTGCGGCTGGAGCCCTTCAACGCGAGCATCTACTCGATGCCGCTGCCCACCTGGGAGGCCACCATCGGCCGCTCCACCCTGGTCGGCGACCGCCAGGCCTACATCCGCTCCGGGGTGATCGGCGAGGACGGCTGGCGCAGCGACATGATCGAGGCCGCCAAGGACGCGATGGAGAACGCCCCCTCGCCGGACAGCTTCGTGGTGTGGACGCACGGCCGGGGCAAGGTCCTCCACCCGGACGGCGACAACCACGGGCCCTACCCGCACCGCGACAAGCGCTACGTCTTCGAACTCAAGGCGATCTGGAACGACCCGGCCGACACCCGCACCAACGTGGAGTGGGCCTTCGACTTCGGCGAGGCGCTCAGCGCCGACTTCCACGGCGCCTACGTCAACTACATCGACCCGCTGCAGAAGGACTGGGCCCGGGCCTACTACGGCGACAACCTGGCCCGGCTGAGGGCCATCAAGGCGGCCGCCGACCCCACCGGCTTCTTCCGCTTCCAGCAGTCGGTCGACTCGACCTTCGAGCCGGACCTCAGCCGCCCGCTCGACCTGAGCCCGATCAACCGCACCATCTGCTGACTCGCAGCCCCGGGAGCAATCCATGGCCGACAACGGCACACCGACCCCCAGTCCTCAACAGATCTTCACCGAGCTCTCCGTCGCCCTGACCGGCTTCAACAGGGCGGAGCTGGCCGGCACCGGCCTGATCGAGACCTACTACACCACCCTGCTGCGGATCATCGGCGAACGCGAGGCCGGGCACCTGTTCGCCGCTGTCGCCGAGGCCCTCGCCGCCGACCGGAAGAACCACGACGGCGAGGCCCTGCGCAGGCAGGTCGTCGAGAACCCGCGCTACTCGCCGGTCGTCGTCAGCCTGATCAAGCTCTGGTACCTCGGCAGCTGGTACCCGCTCTCCGGCGGCTACCGCGACATCCACGGCTCGACCGCCGAGGACGTCGAGCACGTCGTCTCCCCGCAGGCCTACCGCGAGGGCCTGGTCTGGATCGCCGCCGGAGCCCACCCCATGGGTGCCAAGCCGCCCGGCTTCGGCTCCTGGGCGGAACCGCCGTCCCTGCCCGTCTTCTGAGCCGAGGAAGCGCCATGAGTACCAACGACCACGACCACGACTACGACATCGTCATCGTCGGCGGCGGCATCTCCGCGGCGACGATCGCCAAGACGGTCATCGAGAAGGCCGCCGCCCAGACCCCGCCCCGGCACCCCCGCATCCTCGTCCTGGAGGCCGGCCGGGCCACGGCGATGAGCGCCGACAAGTACGACACCTATGTGGACGCGTACCAGGAGGCGCTCGCCAAGGTCCCGAACTCGCCCTACCCCGCGAGCAGTTCCGCACCGCAGCCGAACGTCCTCGACATCGGCCGGCCGATCATGGGCCCGGACGGCACGACCAGGGTGCCCAGCGACAACGGGTACTTCGTCCAGATGGGCCCGCTGCCCTTCGGCAGCGACTACGCCCGCTCCCTCGGCGGCACCACGCTGCACTGGCTCGGCACCTGCCTGCGGATGCTTCCCAACGACTTCAGGATGCAGGACGCGTACGGGCACAGCGTCAACTGGCCGCTGCGCTACGAGGATCTGAAGCCCTACTACGAGCGGGCCGAGTGGGACATCATCGGCGTCTCGGCCGATGTCGAGGACCAGGTCTACCCCGGCATCGGCGGCGACCCGGCGAAGTACTTCGAGAGCGCCGACACCGGGAAGTTCCCCGGCGGGGTCTACCACTTCCCGATGGAGCGGATCCCCAGCAGCTACCTCGACCAGTACCTGGCCAAGAAGTCCGCCGGCCTGGTGGTCGAGCTGACCGACGACCACGGCAGGCCGCACACGTTCCCCGTCGAGGTCAGCAACACCCCGGTCGGCCGCAACTCCCGGCCCGCCGAGGGCTACCAGCCGATCGGTGCGGTCGGGAACTTCGACCAGGGCCAGCGCTGCGAGGGCAACTCCAGCTGCATCCCGATCTGCCCCGCGCAGGCCAAGTACAACGCCCTCAAGACGCTCTACGAACTGATCGTCAAGTACCCGGACCGGGAGCCTGCGGACGGCGGCGCCCGCAAGGCCAGGGTGGCGATCCGCAGCCAGTGCGTGGTCTCCCGCGTCCTTCACACCCAGCGGACGGGCGGGACCGGGACGGTCACCGGGCTCACGTACCGGACGTACTTCGACGACGGCAGCGCGCCGGTGGAGCACACCGTCACCGCCGACACCTACGTGCTGGCCGCCAACGCCGTCGAGAACGCCACCCTGCTGCTCGCCTCCGGCGCCGCCAACAACAGCGACCAGGTCGGCCGCAACCTGATGGACCATCCGCTGCTGATCACCTGGGGCCTGCTGGAGGACGGCGTCGGTGCCTTCCGCGGCCCCGGCTCGACCTCCGGCATCCCCGCCTTCCGGGACGGCACCTTCCGCTCGGAGCGCACCGCCTTCCGGGTCGAGATCGGCAACTGGGGCTGGAACTTCCCGGAGAACGCCCCCTACGACACCGTCCACGATCTGGTCGGCGGCGGCGAGAGCGGGCAGGTGGGGCTCTACGGCAAGGAACTGCGCGCGCGGCTCGGGGAGATCCTGCCGCGCCAGTTCCGGATCGCCTGGGAGCTGGAGCAGGACCCGGAACCCACCAACCGGGTCACCATCGACGACCGTTACAAGGACGCGCTCGGCAACCACCGGCCCGTCATCCACTACGACCTCTCGCCGTACGTGCGGGCCTCGCTGCCCTGGGCCTCGGAGGCGAGCCGGCAGCTGTTCACCCAGCTCGGCATCGGCGACGAGGTCCGGCGCCCCGAGTACCGGCCCGGCGACTACACCCACTACGACCCGGACGACCCGTCGGCCGTCACCCACGACGGCGTGACCTACTGGGTGCGCGGTGCGGGACACGTCGTCGGCACCCACCGGATGGGCACCGACCCGGCCACCTCCGTGGTCGACAGCCACCAGCGCAGCCACGACCTGCCCAACCTCTACATCGTCGGCTGCGGCAGCATGCCGACCCTGGGCACCTCCAACCCCACGCTCACCATGACCGCGCTGGCCCTCCGAACCGGCGACCGGATCGCCGAGCAGCTGAAGGGGAAGGACGCATGACCGAGTCCACCAGGATCACCAGCCTCAAGGACCTCAAGGCCGCTCTGCAGCTGGCCGTCGGCCTGGAGCTCAGCACCATCCCGGTCTACCTCACCGCGCTGTACTCCATCGAGGCGGGCCGCAACACCGACGCGGCGCAGACGATCCGCAGCGTGGTCATGGAGGAGATGCTCCACATGACGCTCGCCGCCAACGTCCTCAACGCCCTCGGGGAGGTCCCCAGCACCCGACCGGTCGACTTCCAGGACCGCAGGAACCTCAGCCCGATCCCCGCCTACCCGCTGGACAGTCCGCTGGTATCCGGCATCGGCACGCTCGAGCTGCTCCCGCTCACGCCCCGTGCCGTGGACGGCTTCGTCCGGATCGAGCACCCCCTGCACGGCGCCGCCACCCTCGACGCCATTCCCGTGCAGTCGGGCGGCTTCCGCACCATCGGCGAGTTCTACGACGCGGTCGACGCGGCCCTGAACGACCCGGCGATCTGCCCGGACGACGTCTTCCGGCCCGTCCGCCAGATCCCGGACAGCGACTACTACGGCGGCGCCGGCCACGTCATCGAGGTGAAGGACCGCGCCACCGCGCGCGAGGCCGTCCTGAAGATCGTCGACCAGGGCGAGGGCCTGCCCGAGGAGTACCTGCACCGGCCCGCGAAGACGGTCACCGACGCGGACCGGCTCGGCTCCGGCTGGCAGATGTACTCCCACTACGCCCGCTTCCGCGAGCTCCAGTGCGGCCGCCGGTTCCGCCCCGACCAGCGGGCCGACCAGAACCCCGAGGGGGCCATGCTGCTGGTCGACCACACCGCCGTCCAGCCGGCGCTGTACACCCCGCACAACGGCGGCTCCGACAGTCCCGAAGGCGCCGCCCTGGACGCCTTCGACCTGGCGTACTCGCATCTGGTCGACGACATCTACCGCGCGTTCGCGGGTGAGCCGAAGGAGGTCGTCGACCCGCTCGACCGGCACGCCGACCGGGAACGGCCGGCGCTGCGGTCGGCCGTCCACATCATGTACGCGCTGAAGAACATGGCCGTCGCCCTGATGCGCACCCCGAACCCGGCCAAGCCCGGGCACACGCTCTGCCCCCGCTTCTCCTACGTACCGCCGGGCGGAGACCGGGACAAGCTCGTCCAGCGGCTCGAGAACCGAGGAGGACAGGACCGGTGATCTCCATCGTCACGAAGTGGTGGTGCCTGCCCGGCCGTGAGCAGGAGGCGGTGGCCGCCCTGAAGGACCTGGTGCAGCAGGTGAAGGACGGCGAGCCCGACACCCTCATGTACTGCCTGCACACCGCCGACGTGGCGGGCTCTCTGCCGCCGCCCACCCCGAACGAGGTGATCTTCATGGGCGCGTGGACGAGTCGTCAGGCCTTCGACGACCACCGGAAGGGCAAGATCTTCACCGACTGGCTGGAGAAGCACCTCGACCTGTTCGTCCAGAACGACGACAGGCTCTACGTCAGTGCCGAGTTCGCCGATCGCTTCGCCGGCTTCGTGCGGGGAGCCGCCATCGGCTGACCGCCACCGCCCGGACCCCGCGGGCGAGCCTCAAGGACCCTGCGTGTTCGCGGGGTCCTTGAGGCCGTGTGGGGGAGGGAGGTCACTGCCGGTGTTCGTAGGCTCCGATGTCGCAGGCCGGGCCCTGGGGGCGGGGGACACCGCGCTGGTCGGTGGCGGGGCAGCCGGCGGCGGCGTCGGCGGCGGGGCTGCCGGGCAGCAGTGCCACGGTGTCGGTGGGCCCGCCGTTGTCGCCGAGGGGCGCGAGGAGGGGATCACGGCCGGGCAGGTCGCCCGGGGCCGTCAGGCGGCAGCTGTTGGAGCTGTCGAGGTTGTTGCCCCGTGACTCCACGGTGGCGAAGACGCTCTTGCAGTCGGCGGGCGCCTGACCGACGGTGTTCCGGGCGACGACGGTGTTGTGCAGGGCGAGGTGGCCCAGCGGCAGGTGGACGACGTCGGTGATCGGCGAGGGCAGGCTGTCGAGGTAGGCGGGGGCGATGTTGATCCCGCCTCCGCCGTCGGTGGCGCTGTTGCCGGTGATGGTGGAGTTGCGGATCTCCACCAGGCCGCGGCCGCGGATGTCGATGCCGCCGCCGTATCCGGACAGGCTGCCCGGTCGGTTCCAGTCGTCGGTGACGCGGTTGTCCGCGATCGTCGAGTTGACCACGGTGCCGGTGTCGTCGAAGCGGATTCCTCCCGCTTCGCCGGCCGTGTTGCGGCTGACGGTGCTGTCGATCAGCGTCAGGTGGGAGCCGGGGATGTTGAAGATGCCTCCGCCGTAGCCGGCCGAGTTGCCCGTGACCGTCACGCGGTTCAGCGTCATGTGCCCGCCGTTGGCGATGCCGCCTCCGCCGGGGTCGGTGACGGGTACCTCCCGCTGCTTGGCGACTCCTCCGGTGACGGTGAGGTCGGACAGCCGGGTGTCGGCCCCCATGCGGAAGACCCGGTCGACGCGGTCGGCGTCGACGACGGTCAGGCGCGCTCCGGCTCCGCGGACGGTGGTCGGCGCGGTGAGGTTCAGATCGCCCGTGGTCGGGTCGGCGGTGCGTCCGTTGAGCAGGTCGGGGTTGGGAGGGATGGTGAGCCGGTAGTGGCCGGCCGGCAGCTCGATGGTGCTGCCGGGCCGGGCGTTCGCGGCCATGACCGCTGCTCGCAGCGTGCAGGTGCCGGTGGCGGTGCGGCAGGCGCCGTCGGAGGCGTCCGCGTCCACGGCGTCCTGGGTGGAGTCGACCCGGAAGGTGACGGGTTCGGCGGCGGCCCGGGCGGGGGCCGGGGCGGCGGCCACGGTCCCCGAGAGGGCCGCCAGTAAAGCGACCAGGGCCGGAAGGGCAGTCGTCCTTGTCATGGCATTTACGCTCCTTACTGACTCGTAACTTGACGGGAAGTCAGAAACGCTTGCGTCTACAACATGTATCAGACTGGTAGTCACTTATGAAGGACTCAATCCGGCCGCTGATGCGGCCCAGCCTGAGCGGGCTTCCTCGCGGGCCGCACGGGCTCGCGCGGGAGCTCGTGACGGGGTCGCAGCGTCAGCGCCTGCTCTACGCGATGACGGTCGTGGTGGCCGAAAAGGGCTACATCGCCACGACCGTGGCCCACGTCACAGCCCGGGCAGGCGTCTCCCGCAAGACGTTCTACGAGATGTTCGCCGACAAGGAGGAGTGCTTCATCGCCGCCGCGGACACCGGCCGTGAGCTGATGGTCAAGCGGCTCGAGGCGTCCTTCGTGCGTTCGTCGGCCCGATCGCTGTCCCGGGTGGAGACCCTGCGCGCCTCGATCCGCGCCTACCTCGGGTTCATCGCCGAGGAGCCCGAATTCGCCACGGCGTTCTTCCTGGAGACCACCGCGGCCGGCGGCCGGGCCCGCGAGCACCAGGAGGCCTGCCGCTCCTGGTTCGCCCAGTCCATGCGCGCCTGGCGCGCCAGGATCCCCGGCCACGACAGCGTCCCCGAGGAGGCCTACATGGCCGCGGCGGACGCCACCCACGAAGCCGTCTGCCGCCGCCTGCGCCAGGGACGCATCGGCGAAGTCCCCGCCCTGGAGGACGCGGTGCTCCACATCTGCCTCGCCCTGCTCGGCGTGGCCCTGCCCGACCCCTCGGCGCCGGCGGGCTGATCCCCGCTACGCTCCGGCTGCACCGCTCCCGGCCCTGGATCCCTCACGGCACCCGGCGGCCGCTGCGGGTCGGCGGCACGTGGCCGGTGCTCCACCCGGGGTGGGCGTCCGCGAAGGCGTCGACCTGCCGGATCGCGCCGACGAGGTCGTCGCCGAGCCGCAGGTGCTCGCGGTACCGGAGGGCGAGCCGGGCCAGGTCGCCCAGCCGGTCCTCGGACCAGGCGTGCCCGGCGGCCTTCCGGAGCCGGACCAGGTCGTCGTGCTCGGCGAGGGCGCGCCGGCGATCGTCGTCGAGGAGCAGCTGCCACCGGTGCCGGTCGCCGTCGCCGGCGGGCACCGGGCCGAGAGCTCGGCGGAGTTCGGCGATGCGGGCGGCCGCCGCGGCCCGGAGGCCGGCCGCGAGCAGATCGGCCTGCCGGAGAACCGGCTTCGAGTCGATGATCGGCGGGTTCATCCGGTCACCGTACTGGCGCCGCCGCGAATGACCGGCGATCGCCGCGGAGTTCGGCCCGGAGTGTCGCCGGGACGGCCCAACGGGCCGCCCCGGCGGCGATCCCGGGGGCCGTGTCCCGGAGCGGGCCCCGGCCGGGCCGACGTTCGCGGATCGTAAGGTCGCGCACCGCCGCCCGGCGCGGTCTCCGCTCCTACAGTGGCGGCACGGCGACCGGGAAGGACGAATCGCGTGACGGACATTCAGGAACGGCCCACGGCCGAGATCGGTGTGATCGGCGGCTCCGGGCTCTACGAACTGCTGGCGGACGTGACCGAGGTGCGCGTGGCCACACCCTACGGAGAGCCGAGCGACGTGTTGTCGGTGGGCGAGGTGGCGGGCCGGCGGGTCGCCTTCCTGCCGCGGCACGGGCGCGGCCACCGGGTGCCGCCGCACCGGATCAACTACCGGGCGAACGTGTGGGCGCTGCACTCGCTGGGAGTGCGGCAGGTCCTGGGGCCGTGCGCAGTGGGCGGGCTGCGGCCCGAGCTCGGCCCCGGGACGCTGCTGGTGCCGGACCAGTTCGTGGACCGGACCTCCGGCCGGGTGCAGACCTACTACGACGGGCAGCCGCTGCCGGACGGTTCGGTGCCGCACGTGGTGCACGTGTCCCCGGCGGACCCGTACTGCCCGCACGGGCGCCGTTCGGCCCTGGCGGCCGCGGCCGGTGCGGCCTGGGACACGGTGGACGGCGGAACGACGGTGGTGGTCGAGGGCCCGCGCTTCTCCACCCGGGCCGAGTCGCGCTGGTACTCCGCCAACGGCTGGTCGGTGGTCGGCATGACCGGCCACCCCGAGGCGGTCCTCGCCCGCGAACTCGGCCTGTGTTACACCTCGATCGCCCTGGTCACCGACCTCGACGCGGGTGTGGAGAGCGGTGAGGGCGTCACCCACACCGAGGTGCTCGCGGAGTTCGCACGGAACGTGGAGCGGCTGCGGACGGTGCTCTTCAAGGCGGTCGAGCTGCTGCCGGTCGAGCGCGCGTGCCCGTGCGCCCACGCGCTCGACGGCCTCACGACCGGTCTTCCCGGCGTGCCGGGCGCCTGACCGGGCGGGTCCTGCGCCGCCACCGCCGCACCAGCCCGACGGCCAGGGCGAGCACCGCGGTGGCGGCCAGCACCAGCAGCCAGTTGCGCAGGTAGGGCAGCGGCAGCACGGACGGATTGCCGTGGTCGTCGTCGGCGCGCAGCACGGCCGGCAGGCCCACGGCCGTGACCGCCGCCGCCACGACCAGCCAGCCGCGCAGCACGGGACCGCGGGCCGCGTACGCGCCGACGAGGCAGAGCAACGGAACCCACAGCCCGTCGTGCAGCAGGAGACCGCCGACCGCCCACACCAGGACGTCCACCGGCGCCGTGATGTAAGGGTCGTTCAGCAGCCCGTACACGCCGTAGCCGATCAGCGCCAGACCGGCGACGAGGACGGTGCCCCGGAGCCAGGCAGCCATCAGATCACCTCGATCCGGACGACCCACTTGGTCTGCAGCACGCCCGGCCGGTTCGGTGCGACGATCCGTGCCGGGAAGCCGTGGTCCGGGTTCAGGGTCTCGCCGTTGACCCGCAGCGCGAGCAGGGTGAGCGGGTCGCGGGCGTACTGCGCGGGCATCTCCATGATCCGGTACGGGCCGTCGGCCTCCAGCGAGGTGACGCGGACGGCGGAGCCGGGGGGCGCGCCGGCCCGCGCGAGCAGATCGGTGATCCGCACCCCGCGCCAGCGGGCGGTCGCACTCCAGCCCTCCACACAGGAGATCGGCAGGACGGCCTCGTGCTGGGGGAGTCGGCGCAGGTCGGCGAGGGTGAGCCGGTAGGGCCGCGGGCCGACGACCTCCAGCCGCCAGTCGGCGGGGACGCTCACGGTGCCGGCCTGGGCGGCGGTGCGGTTGACCGGCAGGCCCTGGCTGCCGGTGCCCGGACGGCGCGGGGCCAGCAGGTCGAGCCGTTGCAGCCAGGGCACGGTCTGCCCGGCGGTGGTCAGGGTGACCGCTCCCGTGGCCGCGGTCACCGAGACCAGGAAGGCGCGGCGGCCGGGCACCGGCACCCGGGGCCGGCGCCAGTTCCGGGCGATCAGCGGAGCCTTGGCGGCGATGTGGACGAGCAGCCCTCCGGTCGCCAGCCAGCCCAGCCAGAAGTGCGTCTGGCGGAACGGGAACGGCCACGGGTACCACTGGAGGGTGTTCAGCAGGCCGGTGAACAACTCCAGCAGCACCGCGGCGACCAGCACCGCGATGCCGAGCCGCTCCAGTGCGTGGAGCACGCTGCGGGCCGGCGGCCACTCGAACAGCCGTGGGTAGACCGTCCAGAGCTTGGCCCCGAGGAGGGGGATCGCGGCGATGCCGCTGATCACGTGCAGGCCCTGGGTGACGCGGTAGCCGTTCACCGGACGTGCCGGCAGCAGGCCGGACAGCCAGGCCGGCGGCTCCTGGAGCAGATGGCTGAGGAGCCCGGTCAGGAAGCACACCAGCACCGCCGCGCCCAGCCACCGGCCGAGGACGACCGTGGTGCGCGGCTCGTGCAGCGGCGACGGGAACACGCCGGACCGGAAGGGGCCGCGGCGCAGCGAGGCCGGAGGCGGCGGCAGGGCGGGATCGAAACGGCGGCGGACGCCGGAGGGCTTGGATTCCACCTCTCCATGGAAGCGCTCCGGGCCGTCCGCGAGGAGGTGCGACGTGCTTACGGAATCCGAACGGCGGCGTCGCCACGGCCGGCACGCGGGCCGCCGGCTGGCAGGGTGGGCCCGTGACGACCCGGACCCGACTGCCCTGCGTGCTCGCCCTGACCACCCTGGTGG
Source organism: Kitasatospora sp. NPDC051914 (assembly GCF_040680995.1). Lineage (NCBI taxonomy): Bacteria > Bacillati > Actinomycetota > Actinomycetes > Kitasatosporales > Streptomycetaceae > Kitasatospora > Kitasatospora sp. NPDC051914. The sequence goes on along the minus strand of NZ_JBFAXX010000015.1, from coordinate 39,134 downwards.
CGGCCCTGGCCCTGACCGTGACCGTCGGTGGAACCCTCGGCGACCGCACGCCGCTGTACGGCTGGTACGCGCTCGACGCCGCGCTGTTCGCGCTCGCCCTGGTGCTGCTGCGGCGGGTGCCGGTCCGTCGTGCGGCACCGCTGGTCCTGGCGGGGAGCATCCTCGTCGCCGCGGTGGGGCTGCTCGCACCGCCGCGCACCAGCGACGACGCCTACCGGTACGTGTGGGACGGGCGGGTCCAGGCGGCAGGGATCTCGCCCTATGCGCACACGCCGGACGACCCGGCACTCGTCCGGCTGCGCGACGGAGGCCTCTTCCCCGCGGAGGACGGCTGCAGGGGCTGGGACGAACGGCGGACGGCGGACGGGGACTGCACCCGGATCAACCGGCCCGCCGTGCACACCGCCTACCCGCCGGTCGCCGAAGCGTGGTTCCTCGCGGTGCACCCGTTCGGCGGCGGGGTGCGCGGGGTGCAAGCGGCAGGTGCGCTGCTGGCGGTCGCCACCACCGGTGTGCTGCTGACGAACGGTCGGGGGAGCCGCCGGGCGGCGCTGTGGGGATGGTGCCCCGGCGTCACGGTGTGGGCGGTCAACGATGCGCACGTCGACACGCTCGGGGCCCTGCTGACGGTCGCGGCCCTGGGCCGTGCCGCCTGCGGGCGTCCGGTGAGCGGCGGAGTGCTGAGCGGCGCGGCCGTCGCCGCCAAGCTGCTGCCGTCGCTCGCCCTGCCGGGCGCCCTGTCCGGGCTGCTGTCCGGGCGTCCGGCCAGGAGGGAACTCGTCCTTGCGGGCGCGGCCGCCGGAGCCTTCGCACTGGCGTACCTGCCGTACGCGGCCGTCTCGGGCGCGGCGGTCCTGGGATACCTGCCCGGGTACCTGCAGGAGGAGGGGTACGGAGGGGAACGGCTCGGCCGGTTCGGGCTCCTGCGCCTGGTCCTGCCGGACGGCTGGGCGCCGTGGGCGGCGGGGCTGCTCCTGGCGGCGGTCGTGCTGCAGGTGCTGCGGTGGGGCGACCCCCGGCGTCCGTGGCGCGGTGCGCTGCTGGTGACCGGGACGGCCCTGCTGCTCGTCGCGCCGGCCTACCCCTGGTACGGGCTGCTCGTGGTCGCGCTGGTGGCGCTCGACGGCCGGTGGGAATGGCTTGCGGTCCCGGCCGCCGGCCAGGTGCTCTACCTGGCCGGCGGCGAGACGGTCCAGCAGGTCGCCTACGGGGCGGCGCTGGTGTGTGTGCTCGTGGTGCCGCTGCGGCGTCGACTCCTCCGGCGGCCGCCAAAGGAGTCGACGCCGCGGGGCGCGGGCGACGGTCCCGCCGGCCGGTCCCGTGCGGCGCCGGAACGTCGTTGACGCACGTCCGACGGCCCGTCGGATCAGCCGCCTGCGGGGCCCCCGGGCGTCGCACGGGCCACCTGCCGGCCGGTGCCCTGTGACGAGCGGAGCGCGAGGAACCGGCGGCCGTGCGAGGTCCAGCGCTCCGCCTCCGCCAGGCCGACCCTGCGGGCCCGGTGGACGGCCGCCGCCGCACCGAGGCGGGCCCAGGTGAACGGCGGGCCCAGCCGGCCGTCCGCTCCTTCGACCCGGACGGTCGTCCGCTCGTCGACCTCGTCGGGCTCGACCTCGACCAGCAGGGTGCCGCCGGGGGCGAGGAGTTCGGCGCTGCGGCGGAGGACGGCATCCGGGTCGCCGCCGATGCCCAGGTTGCCGTCGGCGAGCAGCACACCGCCCCAACGGCCCTCGCCGGGCAGCCGGTCGAAGAGCGAGCGGCGCAGGGCGAGGCCCCCGATGCGCCGGGTCCGGGCCACGGCCGCGGCGGTGATGTCGACCCCGAGGGCGGGCACCCCGAGAGCCAGGAGGGCCACCACGAGCCGGCCCGGCCCGCAGCCGACGTCCAGGACCGGTGCGGACAACCGGCTGCATCGGAACAGCAGGTCGTGGTCGGCCCCGGCGGCGGGTGCGCACCAGCGCTCGATGTCCAGCACGATGCGGCTGCCCTCCGGTCGGCGCAGCCACAGCGGGCCGCGTCCGGCGTGCACGGCGCTGCTGAACGGGTCGTCCACCCACGGAACGGCGGGGGCGGTCACCCGGTCGTCCCCGGGGCCGCGGTGAACGAGCGCAGGCACGCGGCGAACCGGCCGGCCGGCGCCTCGGCGGCGGCCAGGCGGACGTCCCGGTGGGTGTCCACATCGGTCATCGACGGCAGGTGCCGGACCGTCAGACCGGCGGCGGTCAGCCGTTCGAGCAGCGCGCCGCCCGTTCCGGCGGTCGACATCGGTACGCCGAGCAGCAACTGCCGGGCCAGCCCTGCGGTGGGGCGGGCCAGTCCGAGTGCCCAGAAGCCGCCGTCGGTGGCCGGCCCGTACCAGGCGTCGACCCCGGAGCGTCCGACGGCGGACAGGGGTGCGGACAGCGTGTCGGCCCGCAGGTGCGGGGTGTCCATGCCGACCAGCAGCGCCGGCGCACCGGGCGCCAGCCGTTCGGCGTGCGCGAAGGCGTCCGCCAGGCGCTCGTCCAGGCCTCCGCCGCACTGCGGAACCACCTGCCAGCCCGGCGGCAGCCAGTCGCCCGGCGGGCCGTCGAGCACCACCACGCGGCGGCCCGCGGGGACGGTGGAAAGGGTGCGCAGGGTGTCGGTGAGGGCGGCCTCGGCCAGTGCGGCGGCCTGCTCGGGCGTCCAGGGCGGTGTGAGCCGGGTCTTCACCCGGCCCGGGACCGGCGCCTTGGCGATCACCAGCAGGGTGGGAGGGGGAGCCGCCAGGACCGCCCGCATGTCCCGGACGGCCCGCACGGTGCCCCGCACCGTGCCGGTGACCTTGGAACGGCCGGCGCGGGGCAGGTAGTCCACCGGCGTTTCGGCGATCCGCATGCCGGCCGCGGCGGCGGTGAGCACCATCTCCAGCGGGTAGCCCGAGCGCCGGTCGCCGAGTCCCAGGGCGAGCAGCCGCTCCCGGCGGGCGGCGCGCATGGGGCCGAGGTCGTTCAGCCGGGCGCCGGTGCGGGCCCTCAGGCGGCCGGCCAGGACGGCGTTGGCCAGGCGGGCGTGCACCGGCCACGCCCGTGGCGAGGACGGGCGGCGGCGGCCCAGGACCAGATCCGCCGCGTCGAGGAGCACCGGGCCTGTGACCCGGGGGAGTTGGGCGGGGTCCAGGGAGCCGTCGCAGTCCATGAAGCAGACCACGTCGGCGGTGGCGCTCAGCAGCCCGGTGTGGCAGGCGGCGCCGAAGCCGCGCCGGGGCTCGGTGACCACCGTCGCGCCGAGCGAACGGGCCAGTTCGGCGGAGCCGTCGCGGGAGCCGTTGTCGACGACGATCGCCCGCCAGCCGGCCGGGACACGGCCGAGCACCCACGGCAGGGCGGCCGCCTCGTCGAGGCAGGGGAGGACGACGTCGACGTCCGTCGCGAAGGAAGGCGGAGGGGTCACACGGGCCACGCTAACCGTGCCGGGCGGGCCGGCGGCGCACTCCACGCCTTACGAAAGTCCAACGCCGCGAGGCCGGTGCGGTGCTGTGCCCCACCCGGTGCTCACGCCCGTTGCGGCGCCGCCGCGAACTCCACCATGCCCTCGTCGAAGGGCACCTCGGGTCGCCAGCCGAGCTCGCTGCGGATCCGGGACGAGTCCGCGGTGATGTGCCGGACGTCGCCGAGGCGGTACCGGCCCGTCACCACCGGGGCGGGGCCCCCGCAGGCGGCCGACAGCGCCTCGGCCATCCCGCCGACCGTACGCACCTCGCCGCTGCCCACGTTGTACGCCCGGGAGGCGCCGTCCGGGCAGACGCCGATGCCCGCCAGGGCGGCGAGGTTGGCGGCCGCCACGTCCCCGACGTGGACGAAGTCGCGGCGCTGACCCCCGTCCTCGAACACCCGCGGTGCCTCGCCCCGGGCCAGCGCCGAGCGGAACAGCGAGGCCACCCCGGAGTAGGGCGTGTCGCGCGGCATTCCCGGGCCGTAGACGTTGTGGTAACGGAGGGTCATGACCCGCCCGCCGCAGGCGCGGGACCACGCCGAGGCGAGGTGCTCCTGGGCGAGCTTGGTGGCGGCGTACACGTTGCGGGGATCCGCCGGGGCGTCCTCCGTCACCGAACCGGGCCGCAGGGCCTCGCCGCACACCGGACACGGCGGCTCGAAACGCCCGGCGGCCAGGTCCTCCGGACGCCGTGGACCGGGTGCGACGTCCCCGTGCGCCGGGCATGCGTACCGGCCCTCGCCGTACACCACCATGGAGCCGGCCAGCACCAGGTCCCGCACACCCGCGCCGGCCATGGCCGACAGCAGGACCGCCGTGCCGAGGTCGTTGCAGCCCACGTAGTCCGGTGCGTCGCGGAGGTCGAGCCCGAGACCCACCATCGCCGCCTGGTGGCAGACCGCGTCCACCCCCGCCAGGGCCTGCTCCACCGTGTGCGCGTCGCGCACGTCCCCCTGCCGGAATTCCACGCCGGCCGGCAGGTCGGGCACGGTACCCGGAGGGTGGACCGCCTCCAGCAGGGCGTCCAGCACCCGGACCTCGTGGCCCGCCGCCGCGGCCGAACGCACGACCGCCGAACCGATGAACCCGGCACCGCCGGTGACCAGAATCCTCATGCCCGGCGACGCTACCCGCCGGACCGGGCCCCGGGCCGGTACCGGGCGGCGCGTCACGCTTCGGTAAGGCACGCGGCGGGCCCTGGGCCGACGGCCCGGCCGTGACCGGACCGCTCCTCCGGGCCCGGTCACGGCGGCGTCCGCGGCGCCCCGAGGGTCAGCGCAGTCCGGCGAAGAGGTCGTTCTCGGGCACGGCCGCGCCGGTGGTGTCCTGGACCCGTACGAAGGTCTCCACGCCCATCAGTTCGGTGAACCGCTCCTTGCCCATCTTCAGGAAGAAGATGTTCTCGCCCTGACTGGCGTGCGCGGCCAGCGCGTCGAACTTCTGGCCGCCGAACTCGGTGGTGTCCACCCAGGTGGTGATCTCCTCGTCGGGCAGGCCGATCTCGGCCAGCGCGGCGGCCTCCTCCGGATCCGGCTCCTCCCAGTCCGCGCCGAACTCGCGCATGACCTCGCCGAACCGCTGCATCTGCGAGTGCGGCGCCGTCGTCCAGTACACCTTCGGTGTCATCCCGGTCATCGCCAGCGCCGCCATCGTGATGCGGTTCGCCTGGATGTGGTCGGGGTGGCCGTAGAACCCGTTCTCGTCGTAGGTCACGACCACGTCGGGCCGGTAGCGCTGCAGCAGTTCGGCGAGGCGGGCGGCGCCCTCCTCCACGGGTGTCCGCCAGAACGAACCGGGTGCGTCGTTGGCCGGCCAGCCCATCATCCCGGAGTCGGCGTACTCCAGGAGCTCCAGGTGATCGATCCCCAGGACGTCGCAGCTGGCCTCGAGTTCCCGACGGCGCATCGCGGCCACGGCCGCCGGATCGTGCCCGGGATCGCCCGGCTTGGCACCCCCCGGTCCGTCACCGCAACCGCCGTCGGTACACGTGACGAGGACCGTGCGGATGCCCTCCGTCGCGTACCGGGCGAGGACACCCCCCGTCCCGGTGGCCTCGTCGTCGGGATGGGCGTGCACCGCCATCAGCGTCAAGGGCCGCTCAAGCATGATCATCCTCCGGTCTCATATGTACTTCGGGCCCAGTCTGCGCCAGGCGGGCAGGCGACCGCCCCGCAATATCGGGTTGACCGGGAGCGCGGGGGAGCGGCCCGCCGTTCGACGGGTGGTGTTTTCGGCCGGTCGGTGGATGTCCGAGGTCCCGCCGGAATGGTCCTATGATCAGGCAGAGCGGCAAGGAGGTCTGACGGTGCGTCGCCTGAGCTCCCTGACCGTACCCGAGCCGGCCGACGGCACGGTGGTGCTCCGCCGGCCCGAGGTCGCGGACGCCGCGGCCGTTCTCGCCGGCACCCGCGACCCGCTGGTCCGCGAGTTCATGCAAGGGGTGATCCCCCCGCCGGCCACATGGGGGAGAACTGCCGGACCAGCCGGGGATCCCGCTCGTGGCCGGGGAGGACGTGGAAACCACCGCCACGGGCGGAGCCGCCGGTGATCACCCAGAAGTCCCAGATGTCCAGGTCCTCACCGCGGGTGTAGTCGATCTCGAACGGCGCCATCGCCTCCTCGACCGCTGCCTCCACCCGTCCGGCCTCCTGTGCCGGCAGACAGACCGTGATGCTCATCCCCGCCATGGAGGACATCAGATCACCCCGGCACCCGGCGTGACCAGAGGATATTCCCTCCACCGCGTGGAGCGGCCGCTCACCGCAGGCGCCGGAGGCCGTCGCGGAGGCGGCGTGCGTCGCGCAGGCGCTGCTCGTAGCCCGCGCCGAGGGTCAGCAGGAGCAGGCCGGCCACGGCCAGCGGGACCCAGCGCGGCAGCAGCCCGAGCACCTGGACCACGGTGGGCGCCAGTTCGTGTCCCGCCGTCACCAGCAGTGCGCCGCCGCCCAGGACGAGCGGCGCCTGCAGCCGGAACCGCACGCCGAGCACGGTCACCCCGAGCGCGGCGGCGCCCAGCAGCAGCGGACGGAGCCAGTGCCCGTCCGATCCCAGTGCCAGGACGCTCGGCGTGAGGGCGAGACCCAGGCCGGGGCCGTACGCCGACCAGGAGGACAGCGCCGCGTCACGGCGGTACCGCAGGTGCCCGACCGCCAGCGCCGCAGCGGCCGCGCCCAGGGTGTACGCCTCGGGCGTGACCACCTCCCAGAGCGCCAGCCGCACCCAGGACGAGGCCAGCAGCAGAAGGGTCGCCGCGATCCCGGCCGGCACCCGCCGGCCGGGGCGCAGCGCGACCGCCGCGGCCCCCACGCCGGCCGCCGCCAGTCCGAACGCCAGCACCCCCGGGTAAGCGGCCGTCAGCCCGAGCGCCACCGCGGCCAGCGCGTACCCGGTGCCCTCCACCGTCCGGGCCACCTGCCGGAGCCCCGCCGCAGCACCAGGAGCGGCCTCGACCGCACCAGCCCGGCGGGCGAGCAGGGCGGCCACCGGCGCGGTGGCCGCTGCGACGCCCAGGATCGCGAGCGCGACGGACGGCTGCGTCAGGCCGGCCGTGTCGCCGATCGCCGCGGCCTCGACGCCGAGGGCGAGTACGGCAACGGCTGCCGCCGCCGCGGCTGCCTGCCCGGTGGGGCCACCACGGGTGACGGCACGCCGGGCGGCCACTGCCGCGAGCGCCGCGCAGGCACCGAGGGCGGTGATCGTGGCGGCCCGGTCCGCCGACGCCCAGGCCAGCGCCAGCCCGGCCGTGACCACGAGTCCGGCCCATGCCGCCGTCCGCAGCGGCCGCACCCAGACCACTGCGGCAGCCGCCGCGGCGAGCAGCAGTGCCCAGCCCACCGAGGCCCCGTACGGCAGTCCGACGGCAGGCGCCGCCAGGGCCACCACCGGGAGACCCGTCACCACGGCGCCGGTCGCAGGGACCTCCGCCGGCAGCCGGACGGCCTTCAGCGCAGCCACCGCACCCAGTGGCACGGCGACCAGCGCGAGCCCGACCAGCGCCGGGCCCGGCACCTGCCACTGCGCCTGCGGGCCCCAGCCGGACCCGTCGCCCTGCCCCCAGACGGTGGCGGCGTGACCCAGCGGCGCCAGCGCAGCGGTCAGCACCTGCGGCACCGCCCCCAGCGAGGCCGCCCCGAGCACCGCGGCCGCCGCGCACAGGACACCCGTCCGGGCCGTCCGCACGACCGACTCCGAAGTCGCCTCCGGCACCGCATCCGTGCCGGCCTCGGCCTCCGCCGCCTGCCCGGCCTCCGTCCGGTGCCGCAGCAGTACGCCCATGCCGACCACTAGCAGCATCGCCGGCAGCCCGTACGCCACCGCCGCCCAGTCCCACGGCAGCAGCGGGCGCAGCGTTCCGCCGGCCGCGGCGAGCACCGCCACGCCCGCGCCGGCCGCCAGCAACTGCCGCGCCCCGCGGGGCAGGATCGGCAGCCGGAGCGCCGCCCCCGTCCCGAGGGCCGCCAGCACACCCAGCGGCCCCCAGGCCGCAACGGCCTCCGCGAACCCGTGGGAGGTCGCCGACCCGAGCACCGCGACGGCCCCGCCGAGCAGTGCCCACACCGCCGCGTAGCCCGCCCCGGCCTGCCGGAACCTCACCCCGCCGACGGGCCGCCCCGCCGCATGCCGCTCCGCACGCACCAGCAGCACCACGTCCAGGACCGTCGCCCCGACCATCGCCGCCGCGTACGCCTCGACCTGTTCCACCTCGGCCGCAGCCAGGGCCAGCAGCACGGGCACCCGCGTCAGCAGGAAGCCCGCCGCGAGCGGGAACCGCAGCTGCTGCGCCCGGCCGTAGGCCAGGCACCCGGCGGCGAGCAGCGCGGTGGCACCGGCCCAGTAGGCGAACCCGCCGATGCCGTCGAGCCCCGCGAGGCCGGCGGCTCTGGCCGCGTAGCAGTCCAGCACCAGGAAGCCGATTCCGACGGCGGCCGCCGCCTCCGCGGTCGCGGTGAGCCGGCGGCGGCGCAGCGGGGACGGAAGGAACAGGGCGACGGCCGTGAGGGCGAACAGGACGGCGCTGCGGCCGCCGATGCCCAGCCGGCCCCAGCTGACCACGGTGAACACCAGCGCGGCGACGCTCACCAGCAGTCCGCCGAGCACCAGCAGGACGGTCTGCGCCGACCGGCCGGAGACCTCGGCCGGCCCGCCGGCGCCGACGGCTGTAGGCACTGCGGGAGGTGGCGCTCCCCACACCGGGGCGGTGTCGGGGGCGTCCCGGCGGGCGCGCAGCCCGGCGAGCAGGTGGTCCCGGTGCCGCACCATCGCCGCGCGCTGCTCGTCCAGCCCGCGCAGCGCCATGACGACCTGCCAGAGCGCGGCGGCGTCGGCGCCGGTGAGCGGCAGCCGGCAGTGCGGGCACCGCGCGTGCGGGCCGGTGCCGAGGTCGGCGCCGCAGTCGGGGCAGGGAGCGGTGTGGGGGCTCGTCATGCGCAGAGTGTGCAGGGTCGGCCTGCCCGCGTACATGAGTACGGCGACTCATCTCCGAGAAGTACCGGTACCCCGGTACGGCCTGCACCACCGCTCCGGCGCGGCACGCGTCCGCCGCCGTGGCCGTGGACCTCAACCCGGGCCCACCGCAGTCCACCTGGGCGGGCACCCGGGCCCGGAGACGGCGACGGCCTGCTCGACCACCGCGAGCCGGCCCCCGAGCCTCGGCTCGGGCAGCGGGCCCGGGTCCCCGTACAGCAGCATCCGTACGGCTGCCCACGGGAGGTTCACCCCGGTCATGCGGGTCTGGTGGATGCCTGCCGCCGCCCTGGCGTTGACCTCCAGCAGCACCGGCCGCCCCTGCCAGTAGCGGAATTGGACGTTGGACAGGTACGACAGGCGGAAGTGTCCGACGATCCGCCGGGCGAGTTCGGCCACCTCGGGGTCGTCCACCAGCGTCCGGACCCTCCCCGACTTGGCCCTGGCGATCGCGCTCACCAGGGTGCCCGCCGCGTCGGACAGGCAGTCGACGCTGATCTCCGGCCCCTCCAGGTACGGCATCACGATCAGCTCGGGAACGGGATCGCCCCTGTCCAGGGCGCGCTGCAGTGCCCCCGCGACCGCGGCGACCGATGCCGTGGGCCGCGGCAGGCGGTCGAAGTCCGAGACCTCCAGCGGGGAGTCGTCCAGGAGCCGGAAGCCGTAGGCGGAGTACTCGCCCGACGGTTTGACGCACAGGGCGCTGCCCGTTGCGGCGAACTCCCCGACGGCCTTCCGCAGTCCGTCGGCGTCGGACACCGCCCGCCACGGGGCGGTCGGCACCCCGGAGTGCTCGGCCGCCGCGTACGTCCGGCTCTTGTCGGTCACCGTGCGGAGGGTCTCGGCGGGTGCGCACATGACCGCCGTGCCGACCGCCGCGAACGCCTCCGCCCGGTCGGCGAGCGCCACCAGCCGCGAGGACGGCATCAGGACGTCGATCCGGTGCCGCCGGCAGAAGTCGACGGCGAAGCCGAAGAAGGACTCGTCCTCGACCGGCTCGGGACCCGCCGTGTCACAGGCCGTGAACGCCACTGCCTCCCGGTCCGGATGGGTTCCGTAGACGCGGACGCGGGCGTGGTCCGGGTTGTCCCGCAGCATCGGGATCAGGTGCACCCGCGCGGGCCAGATCCTGTTGAACCAGATGCGCACGTCCACCGTCCGACCTCGCTTCCGGTGCACCCGGGAGGACCGTCCTCGTGCAGCCCTGCGGCCCGCAGTCCGCCGGCTGCCGCAGTTCCATCCTGTCACCGTTCTCCGGCGGTGGCCCGACCGCCGCCGGCCCCGGCCGTCACGCCGCCGCGCCCACCCGGGCGACCTCCCGCAGCAGGGGGAGGAGCAGCTGCTCGTACGCCGTCAGCGGGCGGGCCAGGGTCCAGTTGGCCATCACGGTGCGGCGCTCGGGCGCCGGGTGGACCTCGAGTTCGGCCAGCACGCCGTGGCGGAGTTCGAGCCGGACGCAACGGCGCGCCACCAGCCCCACCCCCAGGCCGATCCGCACCGCCTCCTTGATGCCCTCGGTGCCCCACAGGTCGAGGGTCTCGGCGCCGGCCAGCTCCCAGCCGTGCAGGAGGTCGGTGAGCTGGCGGCGGGTCTGCGAGCCGTCCTCGCGCAGCAGGAAGGTCTCGCCCGCGAGGTCGGCGGGGGCGACCTTGCGGCCCGCCAGCGGGTGGTCGGGCGGGCAGATCAGCAGCATGTCCTCGCCGGCCAGCCGTTCCGAGCGGTACCGGCCGGGCGGCAGCGGGCCGCCGCTCAGCCCGATGCCCGTCCGGCCCTCCTCCAGCGCCTCGGCGAGCCGGTCGGCGGAGGTGACGGCGAGGCTGAACTGGGCGGAGGGCTCCCGGCGCCGCAGCTCCTGCAGGACGGCCGGCAGGAAGTGTCCGCCGATGGTGCCGGTGCTGCCGATGACCAGCGGTTCGGTGCGCAGCAGGGCCGCGGCGTGGACGGCCTTGACGGCCCGGTCGGCCAGGGCGAGCACCTCCTTGGTCTGCGCGAGCAGGACCTCGCCGGCCAGGGTCGGGCGTATCTTCGGGCCGGACCGGTCGACCAGTTGGGTCCGCAGGGCTATCTCCAGGCTCTGCACCTGCTTCGAGACGGACGACTGGCTGAGGAACAGTACCTGGCTCGCGGCCGAGAATCCTCCGCATTCGATGACCTTTGCGAAAATCGCCAGTTGATTGAGATTCAGTCGCATCGTGGCCTCGCTCGCGTCCGGAGGGTGTGGGACACAGGGGTCGGCGCGGCGCCCCGCGGCGCGGCCGGTACGGCAATGTACCGTGCACCGGCCCCGCACCACAGCGTCGGTCCACCTGGGGATTTGCTGAAAGCGGGCCCGGGAGCGCTCCCATCCTCCCTGTCCCGCACGTGTGTTGACGGTCCTTCGGGTGGCTGCCCGGCGGTGGCTGCGGGAGCGTCTCCGCCCCGAGCGTCGGCCCCGGGCCGGGAGGGCCCGGAGGCGAGCGGGCGAGTTACAGCCCTCCGGCGGATGGTAAAGGATTGGCAAAGCCGCGGGACGAAACCTCGGTTCCGGCCTCTTTTCCCGGTGACCGGCCCGCCCGTGGCCGGCAGTTCCCCGGGAGGTGTTCCGTGCGTCCTTGTCCCAGTGGCCGCCCGGCATTGCAGTCGCCGTCCGCCCTTTCCGAGCGGACGCCCCCGGCGGGCCGCGGCGCCGCCCGAGCCGCCAAGTCCGGTGCCCCTCCCCGGCGGTGCTGTCCCGATGCGCAGCGGAGGGAGCCGCTGTGGATGCGCTGACCCTGCCCGGCGGGGGCCGCAGCGGACCCAGTGGCCGCAGCGGACACAGCGGGCCCGGCACCCGCGGCACCCGCCGCGAACCGGTGCGGCGCCGGCCCGCCGAGCCCGCCGACCTGGCGGCGCTGCGGGCCGGTCAGGGAACGGTCCAGGCGGTGGCGCTCTCCACGGTGCCGGGGCCGCCCCCGCCCGGGCTGTCCGCCGTGAAGGTGGTCGCCTACCTCCACGGGCCGGAACCGTACCTGCTGATCCCCGACCCCGCCCCCGGGATGCAGCACACGCTCGCCCGCTGGCTCCGCGGCAGGTCGGCGGTGGTGGGCCCGGTGGTGTCGCGGGCCGACGCCGGCGCCTCGCTGCGCTGGGCCCGCACCCTGCTGGCGGTGACGCCCCAGTGGCCGGGCACCACCGGGGAACTCCTCTTCGTCGAGGACCACCTGGCGAAGGTGATGCTCTTCCAGGACCCGCTGCTGGCCGGCCGCCTGTCGGCCAAGTGGCTCGGCAGACTGAGGGACATGACGCCGCGCCAGCGCGACCGGATGGAGCAGACCCTGCTCGCCTGGCTGGAGGGCGGAGGTGCGGCGGAGGCGGCCGTCCTGCTGCGCATCCACCCCAACACCGTCCGGTACCGGCTCCGCAAGCTGGAGCGGATCTTCGGCAGCAGCCTGCGCACCGCGCAGGCCCGGTTCGAGATCCTGCTGGCACTGAAGATCCACGGCATGGCGGCCGAGTGCGCCCGGCTGCGCCGCCGGGCGGAGGAACTGCCCCCGGCCTCCGAGCCCCGGCAGGACGTCCGGCGCAGCGGCGCGTGAGCCGTACCCCGTCCTGACCGTCCCCCGATTCCCGTGACCTTCGACCGGGACGTGCGACCACCGAGTCTGTCCATTTCCGACGAATTCTCCGACGGAACATCCCGCGGCCCGTAGTGTGTCGGTGCGGCCGCCGGGAATCCGTTCGGAGGATTTCCGCCGGCGGGCCGGTGCGCTCGTTTCGCCCCCGGCGTGATGAGGAAGCCGATGTCATCTTCGAGGAAGAAGCGCGGACGTGGAACATTCCCCTACGGCATTCCCAAAGTGAGCCGATTTCCGCGGTCCTTCGCCACTCTTCTCGTGATTCTTGCCATGATGTCGACGGCGGCGGCGCTGCTGGTCCCCGTCGTGCGGTCCGCGGGCTCGTACCGCAGCCCGCAGGCGGGGGAGGCGTCGCCGGGGACGGTTCAGACGCCGACCGGGCCGCTGACCCCGCTCGACCGGGACTTCGTCAAACGGGTCCGGCTGGCGGGGCTGTGGGAGCTCCCAGCAGGCCGGATGGCCCTCGACAAGGGCGGCACCCCCGAGGTCAAGACCGCCGGCGAGCACCTGATCTCCGGGCACACCGATCTCGACCGGGCCGTGCTGGAGGCGGCCGCGACCCTGAACCTGGGCGTCCCCGAGGAGCCCTCCGACCAGCAGAAGGCCTGGCTGAAACAGCTGGACGCCGCCCAGGGGGAGGAGTTCGACCGGCTCTTCGCCAATATCCTGCGCAATGCCCACGGCCAGGTGTTCGCCGTTGTCGCCCAGGTGCGCGCCGGCACCCAGAATTCCACCGTCCGGAATCTCGCGACCATGACGAATTCCACGGTGCTGGACCACATCACGGTCCTGGAGGACACCGGGCTGGTGAATTACGGCGCCCTTTCCGGCCCGCCGGGAGGCTCGTCCTCGCCGTCCGCGAGGACCGCCCCGGCACCCGCGGGGACGCAGCGCTAGACACATGCAGCAACAAGGCTGTCCACGCCTGTCCGACAGGCCCGATCCCGTTTCGAGGGTACGAACATGAGGATTCACAAACGTGATGCGGCGGGGCGGAGAATGCTCGCCCTGCTGCTGGCCGGGGTGCTGGCCGTCGGCGGCGCGTCGGTGCTCGCCGCGGCGGCGTTCGCCGGGCAGCGTCCGTGGCGCTCGCAGCCGGCCGCCGCCCAGATGGGCACCGTCGCCTGCGCGGACGTCGGCGCGAGCCTCGACTCCGTCCCGGACGACGCCAAGGCGGACGTCGACCGCGGCCTCGCCGAGCTCGACGTGCAGGTGGCGGACGCGTACCAGAGCCTCGCGGAGTCCGGCGCCGGCGGCGGTGAGAAGAGCGTCATGAGCGACCTGGCGGCGAAGCGCACCGCGACCCTGCAGAAGCTCGCGGCGAGCGCCGGGCCGGACTCCGGTCTGCCCAAGGACGTCGCCGGACTGGCGAACTGCTCGATCCGGCGCGACCTGGTGGTCGACGCGTCCGCCCGGGACTACACCCCGGAGGCCGTGAACGCGGCCGAGCGCAGCAAGGCCCCGACCGCGCAGAAGTCGCAGAAGTCCGGCCTGGGACGCGGCTTCGTCGACATCAGGTCCGTCTCCCCGAACAACCCCAAGCCCGCCCGGACGGGCCCGGCCACCGGCAGCTTCACCTCCCGGTGCGGCCGCAACGAGAACCGCCACCTCAACCCCGACAACGTGATCGTGGCCCCCGGCGTCAGCAACGGCGCCCACCACATGCACGACTACGTCGGGAACCGCATCACCGACGGCTTCTCCTCCAACGGCAAGCTCGCCGGCGCCGGCACCACCTGCTCCAACGGGGACCAGTCGGCCTACTACTGGCCGGTGCTGCGGCTCCTCGACGGCAGCAACGACAAGGACCTCAAGGCCCCGGGCGGCGGAAAGGACCGCAACGTGGGGCGCATCCTGCAGCCGGCCGAGGCCGGCATCACCTACAACTCGCCCAACGGGGCCAAGGTCCAGCCGATGACCCGCTTCCTGCGGATCATCACCGGCGACGCCAAGGCCCTCACCAACGGGCCCGACAACGCCCACGCCTCGTGGAGCTGCACCGGGTTCGAGGACCGGCAGCTCGCCGACAAGTACCCGATCTGCCCGAACGGCAGCCGGGTCGTGCGGACGCTGAAGTTCCCCGACTGCTGGGACGGCAAGAACATCGACAGCGCCAACCACCGCACCCACACCGCCTTCTCCAAGAACGGCAGCTGCCCGAGGAACTTCCGGGTGATCCCCCAGCTGGTGCAGCGCATCACCTACGACGTGCCGTCCGGGGTGAAGTTCGCCGTCGACAGCTTCCCCGAGCAGCTCCACAACCCGATCACCGACCACGGTGACTTCATCAACGTGATGAACCGCAACCTGCTGGACCAGATGGTCAGCTGCATCAACGAGGGTCGTCGCTGCGGATGACCCGCAGGGCCGCGGCCGGGACGCACCCGGGCGGCCCGGGCCGCCGGTACCCGCGCGGCCCGCCCGGGGACGCCGGGCGCCCCATTCGAGCGGAGCAAGGACGAGGCCGGAGGGCTCAGGCATGTTGACAGGGCAAGGACGCCGATCCTGGCATTCGGCCGCGGGGCCGGCGCGAGCGGGCCGGGCACACCGGGCGGCCGGAGCACGCCGGACGGACCGCACGGACCGCACCGTCGAGATGGAGCGGATCGGCCGGACCGGCCCCGCCGCACCGGCGCCCGAGGTGACCGTCGTGGGCCGGCCCGAGGAGGCGGGCCGGACCCCGCGCTCGCCGTGGTCGCTCCTGCCATGGCTGGCGATGGGCCTGGGCCTGGCGGCCGTGGTCCTCAACGGCGCACTGCAGGCGTTCCTCGGGGTGGCCGCCGGGGTCCTCGCCCTGGTGTCCTTCTCCTCCGCCGTCCTGTGGGGGCTCACGGCGACCGACCGGCTGCTGCTCTACCCCGTCCACCGCCTGGCCGCCCAGGCGATCCACCGGGCGATGGGCATCAGCGGTGTGGTCTTCCTCGTCCTGCACGTGTGGATGAACCTGATCCAGGACCACATCGGCGCGCTGGCGGCCTTCGTGCCGTTCACCGACCCCGATCGGCCGGTGCTCCTCGGCCTCGGCGTGGTCGCCGGGTACCTGCTCCTGGCGGTGGCCCTCGCCGGGGCGGCCCGCGGGCTGCTCGCCCGCACCGGCGAGGCCCGCAGGTGGCGGATCGTCCACATCCTCGCCTATCCGGCCTGGGGAGCCGCACTCGTCCACGGACTGAACGCGAGCCGGGTGCCCGCCCCCTGGGTGACCGTCCTCTACAGCGCCGCCGTGGTGGGCGTGGTCGTCGTGCTCGGGCTGCGGATGGCCTTCCAGGACCGCGGCCCGGCCCGCCGTCCCGCCGCCCCCGTCCGGCCCGAGGCGCCCGGTCGGCCGACGGTCGGCGCGGGCACCGGACGGCGGCGGCAGGACGGATGAGCGGCGCACCGATCGCCTGGCTCGGCCGGCCCGTCCTGTTCGCGGGCCTGGAACAGACCGAGCGGCTGGACTACCGCGAGCACCTGCTCGTCCACGGCCGGCCGGCCGCGATGGCGGCCGACGAACTGGCAGACCTGGCCGAGAACGTCAACCTGCGCGGCCGGGGCGGAGCCGGCTTCCCGTTCGCGAGGAAGGTCCGGGCCGTCGTCAAGTCGGCCGCCCGCCGCCGCACCCGCCCGGTCGTGGTGGTCAACGGAACGGAAGGAGAACCGAGTTGCCTGAAAGACGCCGCACTCCTGCTGCGGACCCCCCACCTCGTCATGGACGGTGCGCTGCTGGCGGCCGAGGCACTGGACGCCGAACAGGTGGTGCTCGGAGTCACCCGCGCCGACACCGAGCAGTCGCTGCGCCAGGCACTGGCCGAGCGGCGCGGGACGCGGGTGCCGGTCTCCGTCGCCCGACTGCCCGAGCGGTTCGTCTCGGGGGAGGGGAGCTCACTGGCCCGCGGCATCACCAGCGGGATCGCCCTCCCGCGCGGCGGCGGCGTGCGGACCAGCGACAGCGGTGTCGGGGGCCTGCCGACCCTGCTGTCCAACGCCGAGACGTACGCGCAGCTCGCGGTCGCGGCCCGGCTGGGGGCACTGCCGTACCGGGAGGTCGGCCTCCCGGCGGAGCCGGGGACGGTCCTGCTGACCCTGGCCGGCTCCCAGGTCGTGGAGACACCCACCGGTGTCCCGCTCGCCGAACTGCTCGGAATGTTCGGCATGGACATCGGGCAGGGCGTCCTGACCGGCGGTTACCACGGCACCTGGCTGACCCCCGAGGCCGCCGGCAAGGCCCTGGTGTCGCGCCAGTCCATGCAGGCCCTCGGCGGGGCGCTGGGCGCCGGCGCGATCCTCCCCCTGCCGCACACCACCTGCCCGCTGGGCGAGGCGCTCCGCGTCGCCCGCTGGATGGCCGACGAAACGGCCGGCCAGTGCGGCCCCTGCTACCTCGGCCTCCCCGCCGTGGTCAAGGCCCTGGAAGCAGTGGTCCGGGGCGGCGGCCGGGCCGCCCTGGACGTGCTCGAGACCCGGATGCGGGCGGTCAAGGGACGGGGCGCGTGCAGCCACCCCGACGCCGCCGCCCGGTTCGTGATCTCGGCCCTGGAGGTCTTCGACGAGGACCTGCAGATGCACTCGTACCAGTACGGCTGCGGCCGGACCGTCCAGGACGTGCTCCCGATGCCGGTCGTGGAGAGCGCCGGAAGCATCGTCGTGGACTGGACGCTCTGCGAGGCCCACGGGCTGTGCACCAGCGTCCTCCCCGAGGTCATCAGCCTGGAGGCGGACGGCTTCCCCGCCGCCGGCGTCATGCCCGTCCCGCCGCAGCTGCTCCAGCAGGCCGCCCGCGCGGTCGACCGGTGCCCCGCACTGGCGCTGCGCATCCAGTGAGCGCCGCCCGGCCACCGGCCGGCCGCTCCACCGACCACCCGACCGACCACTCGGCCGACAGCCGTGCCCTGCGCCCGGCGGGCCGCCCGACCTGACCCCGCAATTCCCCCGAAAGACCAGGCACCACCGATGGAAAGGCAAGGACGATCTTGACGACGAAACGATACGGACTCGTGGCGGTCTGCCTCCTGCTGGCCGGCCTCGTCCTCATGGCGGCCTTCGGGAGCGCCAACAGCAGTGCCAGTCCGTCCAACGCGAAGGCCGACTCCCAGGCGGCCGGTGGGACGCCGGCCCCGGCCGGCGGGTACGGCGTCTACGGCGACGCCGCGCCCTCCGCGGGCGCCGGCAGCGGCAAGGCGGCCGGCCAGCTGGCCGTCCGCCAGGACGAGAAGCTCGGCGCCGTCCTGACGGACAGCGAGGGCTTCACCCTCTACCGGTTCGACAAGGACACCGCCAAGCCGCCGGCGTCCAACTGCTCCGGCACCTGCGCCACGACCTGGCCGCCGGTCGTCAACGACGGCAACACCACGGCCGGCGAAGGCATCGACTCGGGGAAGCTCGGCGTGATCACCCGCGCCGACGGCAAGCGCCAGCTGACGGTGGGCGGCTGGCCGGCCTACCGCTACGCGCAGGACAAGGCGCCCGGTGACACCAACGGCGAGGGCGTGGGCGGTACGTGGCACGCCCTGGCGCCGGACGGGTCGAAGGCCAAGGCAGGCGGCGCCGGCACCCCGGCGACCACCGCGCCCACGGCGCAGCCCACCGAGAAGCAGGAGCAGACCCAGCAGCAGCCCCCGGCGGGCCTGCAGATCTCCGTCTTCGTCCACCCGGAGCTCGGCCCGATCATGGTGGACGCCAACGGCCGTACCCTCTACCACTTCGGCAAGGACACCGCCTGGCCGATGAAGTCCAACTGCGTGGGGGAGTGCCTCAAGACCTGGACGCCGGCGCCCCCGGTGGACCCCAAGAAGATCAAGGGCGTGGACCCGAAGCTGGTCGGCAAGATGCAGCGGCCGGACGGCAGCTGGCAGCTGAGCATCAACTGCACGCCCGCGTACCTCTACACGGGCGACCAGGGCTACGGTGACGCCCTCGGCAACGGCATGGGCAACGGGATGTGGACGGCCATCAACCCGCAGGGCAAGGCGGCGACCGGCAAGTGAGGGCGCTGAGCGCCTCCCTCGCACCGCCGGGGGGCGACCGTACCGTCCGCACCGCGCTCAAGTGGTCCGCGCTGGTCGTCCTGCTCCTCCTGGGGGTCGCCGAACTCCTCTGGGGGGCAGGCGGGATGGCCGGCCCGTCGCAGGCGGCGGAGCGCCCGGACAGCCACCGCTCGGTGGAGGACCTGGCCCGCCGGATCGGCTGCAAGGCCGAGATCACCACCGACGCGGCCGACCTCCGGCAGGGCCTGTGCACCTCCGGTGGGGAAGAGGTGTGGATCGCCACCTTCCCGACCGCACGCGCCCAGGACGCCTGGACCACGGAGGCCGAGGCCTACGGCGGGTCGTACCTGGTGGGCGACAGGTGGGTGGTCGTGCTGTCCGACACCACGGCGGACACCATGCACGGGCTGCTCGGCGGACAGATCGTCGGCGGGGCCGACCACACCGGCGCGCACATGCAACCCGGCAGCGGGTGAACGATCCCGACAACCGACAAGAACGATCCCGACAACCGACAACAGGGCGAGGGTTCCCGCCGGCACCGGCCGGCGGGAACCCTCGCCCTGTTGCCGCTCTCCGCCGCCGCACGGTGCCTGACCGTGGCGAAAAGGCATGTGACGGACCGTCAGCTTGCCATGAAATCGCGCTCGCCGAGACGCGCAACCATGCCAATGCTGTATCAACTGTTTTGAAATTGATGGGCCTTCGTACTTGACGTGGCCTTGCCAGGGTGTCGACGGGCGCCGCAGCCGGCCGTCAGGGCGGCTGCGGCACGGCCTGCGCGCCGCTTCGCCGCAATGCACGCGGTTTCAACACATTCGGTTCCGGAATCGCCGGGCGCCCGGCCCCTCCGGAGACGGTTGCCCTGAAACCCATGGGACTGGTGTGCTGTGGCCCTTCCTGCCACACCGTCCCGACGGCCCAGCAGCAGACCGCCGTCGATGCCCTTTTCCAGGCAGTTCCCCGTCCCGGCCCGGCCGGCCGACATGCCGGCCGGGCCGCGAACTCCCCGCCGTGAGAAGGCCAGAGCTGAGGAGGAACACATGAACCTTCGTACCAGCACCCGCGAATCGGGTTTGAGCGCGCTGAGCGACGCCGAACTCGCGGAGGCGCTCGCCGCATCGACCCCGACCGGCACCTCCCGCATCCGGGAGGTGATGGCCGAGGTGTTCACCCGCCACCACGGTGCCGTGGTCGCCTACGCCCGCCGCTACTGCCGCGACCTGCAGACCGCCCAGGACCTCGCCGCCGAGGCCTACGTCAGCACCTACACGTCCGTCACCCGCGGCCGCGGCCCGCGGTACGCCTGGCGCCCGTACCTGCAGGCCTGCGTCCGCCGGACGGCCATGGAGTGGAGCGCCCAGACCACCGACCGGGTCGTGCTGCCGGAGGACTTCCACACCTGGGCCGAGCTCCTGGCCGACGAGGCGGAGACCGAGGGCGCCCTGCTCGCGGCCGAGGAGACGGCACTGGTCGCCAAGGCCTACCGCTCCCTCCCCGAGCGGTGGCAGGTGCTGCTGTGGTTCTTCGTGGTGGAGGGCGAGTCCGCCGCCACCGTCGCCCAGCGGATGAGCATGACGCCCAGCGGGGTGCGCTCCCTCGCGGCCCGTGCCCGCGCCGGGCTGCGCGAGGCGTACCTGCGCGCGCACGTGGACGAGGGCACCGGCCTGGAGTGCGGCTACTTCACCTCGCTGCTGACCGGCGCCGTCCGCCGCCCCGGCCGGCGCCGCGGACGGGAGCTCGCCCGGCACCTGGAGGAGTGCCCCGGCTGCGGCCGGGTGGCCGAGGAGTTCCGCCGGGCCAACCGCCGCATCGTCACCACGTCCCTGGTGCCCACCCGCCCCGCGGCGGTGCGGCCGTGCTGATCCCGGCCGGCCGGCCCGAGCGCCCGGTCCGTCACGGACGCCCCCGGGCTGCAGCCCGTCCGGCGAAGCCCGGAGCCGTTCCGGGGAGGCAACCCGCAGCCGGACGGCGGCCGCGCCCGCCCCCTCCCGCCGCTCACCCGGTGGGGACCGGGCCTCGCGGGAAGGGATGCGGCGCACCATGGGCCGACCCGGCCCGAGGCCCTCCGGTCCACCGCAGAACGGCACGGCCCTGCTCCGCCCGGAAACCCCCCGGGCGGAGCAGCAGGCTCTTTTCGGACAGTGCCGGACGGGCCGCGGTCAGCCGGCGGCGGCCCGGTCGCGGGTGGTGTGCGGCCAGGCGTGGTGGTGCCGGTCGATGACGTAGTGGTGGCCGTGGCTCCAGCCGCCGGCCCGGGACGGGTGGGCGCCGGCGAGGTGGGGGTGCCCGGGCGGCAGGTCGGTGTGCTCGTGCTGGAGCGCGTCGGGGTCGCGGCGGGGCCACAGCGCGGTGGCGCCCAGGGCGGCGGCGAGCGCGATGCCGCCCAGGACGAGGGCGGTGGCGGGCAGTCCGGCACCGGCGGCGAGCCAGCCGGCGAGCGGGTAGGTCAGCAGCCAGCAGGAGTGCGAGAGCGAGAACTGGGCGGCGAACGCGGCCGGCAGGTCCTCGTCGGCGGCCGAGCGGCGGATCACCCGCCCGCCGGGGGTGAGCACCGCCGAACCGGCGGCACCGATCAGCGCCCACGCCGCCAGCAGTGCGGCCCACGCCCACCCGTCCGGGGCGGCGGCGGTGACCGCGGCGACGACGGCGAGCACGGCGGGCAGCGCCAGGGCCGCGGGCAGCATCACCGCCCGGTCGCCCACCCGCGACAGAAGGCGCGGCAGCGCCAGGGCGGCGAGCATCGACCCTGCGCCGTAGGCGCCGAGCGCGAGCGAGACGTCCCCGGCGGCCCGGTGGAAGTGCCCGCGCACCACCACGACCGTGTTCACGAACACGATCGCCCCGGCGGCGGCGACCGCGAGGTCGAGCGCGAGCAGGGCCCGCAGCCTGGGCGTGGCCCGGAACAGCCGGGAGCCGAACGCCGCCCGGGTGCGGACACCTCCGGTGCCTTCGGCCGCGGGAGCCTTCGGCAGGACGGCGGAGACGATCAGGGCGGCCGAGGCGGCGAAGCCGAGCGCCGTCCCGGTGAACAGCCAGTCGTAGGAGACCGCGGTCAGCAGCAGCGCGGCCAGTGCCGGGCTGAACAGCGACTCCAGGTCGTAGGCGAGTCGGGAGAGCGACAGGGCGTCGGTGTAGTCCCGTTCGGCGGGCAGCACCCGGGGGACGGTCGCCTGGAAGGTCGGGGTGAACGCGGCCGAGGCCGCCTGGAGCAGGAACACCATCAGGTAGATCTGCCACACCCGGTCGACGAACGGCAGGGCCAGGGCCGTGCCGGCCCGGGTGAGGTCCGTCGCGACCATCAGCGCCCGGTGCGGGATGCGGCCGGCGAAGGCGCCCGCGAGCGGCGCGATGCCCACGTACGCCACCATCTTGATCGCCAGGGCGGTACCCAGCACTGCGCCCGCGTCAGCCCCGGCGAGGTCGTACGCCAGCAGGGCGAGCGCCACGGTCGCCAGTCCGGTGCCGACCAGGGCGACGACCTGCGCCGTGAACAGGTGGCGGTAGGTGCGGTTGCGCAGCACGGCAAGCATGGCCCGTCCCCGGTGCGTCGGTAGTCCGGCCGTCCCATCGTAATCAACATGTGCGTACTTGCGCACATGTTGGAACGGCCGACGCAGGGCGGGGTGCGGAGCAGGGTCAGTCGTGGGGCGGCAGCGAGCCGATCTGGTGGTCGGCGACGTTCAGGGCCTCGTCGACCAGGCGGCGCAGGTGGCCGTGGCGCAGGGAGTAGACGACGCGGCGGCCGTCCTTGCGGGTGCTGACGAGGCCGGCCAGGCGGAGCTTGGCCAAGTGCTGGCTGACGGACGGGCGGGCGGCGCCGGTCGCCTCGACCAGCGTGGTCACGTCCGCCTCCCCGCGGCCCAGCCGCTCCAGCAGGGCGAGGCGGGTGCGGTCGGCGAGCAGGACGAGAACGGCGGCCGCGACGTCCAGGCGCTCACTGCTGGAGCGCTCCTGCGACGGGTGTGCATGTGCGACCGGCGTGCGCGTGTCCATCCGGACATCGTAGCCGCGCCGCGATTGCTCATGTGCGCACGTGTGCGGCCCGTCAGTCTCGCCGTACGGCGCTGCGGTGCCCGTGCTTCCGAATCCGGGCGGCGACGGCCGGGGCGTCGGCATGGGCCTCCTTGACCGCGTCCTTGCTGAACAGCGGCAGCCCCGGCCCGCGCGCGCAACCGTGCCGGCGTCGGCGGCTCCCCGGCCGTTCCCGCCGGTCCGTCCCTTCATCCGAGCCATTGACGCATAGTCTTATCTCCTGCAAGTAATGTGCAATAGTGCTGCCTCGGCACGATCAACACCGCTCGTCGAAAGGGGCCGTGTCCCGCCATGGGCACCTACTCGCTTCCCGACCTCCCGTACGACTACTCCGCGCTCGAGCGCGCCATGTCCGCGGAGATCCTGGAGCTGCACCACTCCAAGCACCACGCCGCCTACGTCAAGGGCGCCAACGACACGATCGACCAGCTCGCCGAGGCACGTGACAAGGAGCAGTTCGGCGGCCTGGTCGGCCTGCAGAAGACGCTGGCCTTCCACCTGTCGGGCCACGTCCTGCACTCGTTGTTCTGGCAGAACCTCTCCCCGGAGGGCGGCGACCGTCCGGAGGGCGCCCTCGGCGATGCCATCACCGAGCACTTCGGCTCCTTCGAGGCCTTCCGCAAGCAGCTGACCACCGCCACCGTCGGCGTCCAGGGCAGCGGTTGGGGCATCCTCTCCTGGGAACCGCTCGGCAGGCGCCTGATCGTCGAGCAGGTCTACGACCACCACGGCAACGTCGGCCAGGGCACCACCCCGCTGCTCGCCTTCGACGCCTGGGAGCACGCGTACTACCTGCAGTACCGCAACGTCCGCCCCGACTACGTCGAGCGCCTGTGGGACGTCGTCAACTGGCAGGACGTCACCGAGCGCTTCACCGCCGCCACCCGGGGCTGACCCAGTGCCTGCGGCAGTCGAGCAGTGCTGTCGCAGCCGGGCCGCGGCGCCCCGCCCCGACCGGGTGCGGCCGCCGCGGCCCCGTTCACACCCCCGGGTAGGGGTGGAAACCGCGGCCGGTCTTGCGGCCGAGGAGGCCGGCCTCGACCATCCGGGAGAGCAGCGGCGGGGGTGCGTACAGCGGCTCCTTGTACTCCTCGTAGAGCGAGCGGGCGATGGCCTCGACGGTGTCCAGGCCGATCAGGTCGGCCAGTTGCAGCGGGCCCATGGGGTGGGCGCAGCCGTGGACCATGCCGGCGTCGATGTCCTCGGGGGCGGCGTGGCCGGCCTCGGCCATCCGGATCGCGGACAGCAGGTAGGGCACCAGCAGGGCGTTGACGACGAAGCCGGCCCGGTCGCGGGAGCGGACGACGCGCTTGCCGAGGGTGCCGGAGGCGAAGCGCTCCACCCGGTCGAGCACGTGCGGGTCGGTGTGCAGCGATGAGACCAGTTCCACCAGCGGCATGACCGGTGCGGGGTTGAAGAAGTGCAGGCCGAGCACGTGGGAGGCGCGACCGGTGGCGATGCCGAGCCGGGTGACCGGGATGGCGGAGGTGTTGGTGGCCAGCACGGCGTGCTCGTCGGCGAGCACCTTGTCCAGGGTGGCGAGCACGTCGGTCTTGACGCTCTCGTCCTCGACGACGGCCTCGACCACGAGCTGGCGGTCGGCCAGCGCCTCGAGGTCGTCGGCGAACAGCAGGTGCGCCCAGGCGTCGTCGCGGTCGGCGGGGTCGAGGCGGCCGCGGTCGACCGCGCGGTGCAGGGACCGGTCGATGCGGGCGCGGGCGGCGCGCAGGGCGTCCGGGCCGCGTTCGCAGACCACGGTGTCCAGGCCGGCTCGGGCGAACACCTCGGCGATGCCGGAGCCCATCTGCCCGGCGCCGACCACGGCGACCCGTCGGATCTCGTTCATGGCACTGTCTCCGTGCTGGGGCGGCTCACGCCGCGGTGCGGACTCGGACGAGGTGGCGGGCGTAGGCCTCGGTGGTGAGGAAGGCGGGCAGCTCGGCACCCAGCGCGGTCTCCTCCAGGACCCGCACCGCGTCGTCCACCAGCGCCGGGTCGGCGCCCTCGGCGAGCAGCGCGGCCCGCTCCCGGTCGATCAGCCGCCGCACCGCGCCGGGAGTGACGAGCGAGCCGCCGGTGAGCCGGGAGCAGTGGTACTGCCACTGCCAGAGCTGGCAGCGGGCGATCTCGGCGGTGGCGACGTCCTCCATCAGCCCGAACACGGCGACCGCGCCGGTGCCGCCCAGCCAGGCCGTGAGGTAGCGCAGCGCGACGGCGACGTTGGAGCGCAGGCCCTGGTCGGTCGGCAGGCCGACGCTCAGCCGGTGGACGGCGAGCAGGTCGGCCGCGGTGACCTCGACGTCCTCGCGGCTGCGGTCGAGCTGGTTCGGGCGGTCGCCGAGAACGGCGTCGAAGGCGGTGCGGCAGGTGGCGACCAGGCCCGGGTGGGCGACCCACGAGCCGTCGAAGCCGTCGCCGGCCTCCCGTTCCTTGTCCAGCCGGACTTTCGTGAGCGCCACCTCGTTGGCCTCGGGGTCGCGCTGCGGGATCGCGGCGGCCATGCCGCCGATGGCGTGCGCGCCGCGCCGGTGGCAGGTGCGCACCAGCAGATCGGTGTAGGCGCGCATGAACGGCTGCGTCATGGTGAGGAAGGCCCGGTCGGGCAGCACGAACCGGGGGCCGTGGTGGGCGAAGTTCTTGATCAGGCTGAACAGGTAGTCCCACCGGCCCGCGTTCAACCCGGCGGCGTGGTCGCGCAGTTCGTAGAGGATCTCGTCCATCTCGAAGGCCGCGGTGATGGTCTCGATCAGCACGGTGGCCCGGACGGTGCCGTACGGGATGCCCAACTCGGCCTGGGCGAAGGTGAAGACGTCGTTCCACAGGCGGGCCTCGAGGTGGTTCTCCAGCTTGGGGAGGTAGAAGTACGGGCCGCTGCCGCGCTCGATCTGCCGTCGGCCGCAGTGGTACAGGTAGAGGCCGAAGTCCACCAGCGCGCCGACGGCAGGGCGGCCGTCGAACAGCAGGTGCGCCTCGTCCAGGTGCCAGCCGCGGGGGCGGACGACGACGGTGGCGGGGTCGTCGCCGATCCGGTACCACCTGCCCTCCGTGGTGGTGTCGTCGATCCGGCGCTCGATCGCGTCCAGCAGGTTGAGCTGGCCGGAGACGATGTTGTGCCAGGTGGGGGCGGTGGCGTCCTCGAAGTCCGCGAGCCACACCCCGGCACCGGAGTTGAGCGCGTTGACGGTCATCCGGCGCTCGGGCGGGCCGGTGATCTCGACCCGGCGGTCGTACAGGCCCGGTCCGGCGCCGGCCACCCGCCAGTCGGGGTCCTCGCGGACGGCGCGGGTCTCCGGACGGAAGTCCAGGGTGCCGCCGTCGGCCAGGTCGGCGGCGCGGCGGGCGCGCTCGGCGAGCAGTGCGGTGCGGCGGTCGGCGAAGGCCCCGTGCAGGCGGGCGAGGAATCCCAGGGCGTCGGGGGTGAGGATCTCCTCGAAGCGGTCCTCGTGCCCGCCGAGGACCTCGATGCGGCTCTGACTCATGCGGCTCTCCAGGAAGGTGGGCCCGGGGCTTCGTCCCTCAACGAGGCCCCGGGCGGGGGCGGCGGCCGTGGAGCGCCCCGGCAGGGCGGCCGCCGGGTTCGGTCAGTGGAACTGCTCGGCCTCGGTGGAGCCGGTCAGGGCGAGCGTCTCGGCGTTCGGGTTGAGCGCCGTGGAGACCTGGTCGAACCAGCCGGTGCCGACCTCGCGCTGGTGCCTCACGGCCGTGTAGCCGTCCGGCACGGCCGCGAACTCGGCCTCCTGCAGGTCGACATAGGCGGTCATGCCGTGCTCGGCGTAGCCACGGGCCAGCCGGAACATCGAGTGGTTCAGCGCGTGGAAGCCGGCCAGGGTGATGAACTGGAAGCGGTAGCCCATCGCGCCCAGCTCCCGCTGGAACTTGGCGATCTCGTCGTCGTCCAGGGCCGCCTTCCAGTTGAAGGACGGCGAGCAGTTGTAGGCGAGCATCTTGTCCGGGTACTCGGCCTTGACCGCCTCGGCGAACTCCCGGGCCTGCGCGAGGTCCGGGGTGCCGGTCTCCACCCACAGCAGGTCCGCGTACGGGGCGAAGGCCAGGCCGCGGGAGATCACCGGCGCCATGCCCGGCTCGACCCGGAAGAAGCCCTCGGCGGTGCGCTCGCCGGTGCAGAACCGGGCGTCGCGCTCGTCCACGTCGGTGGTGAGCAGGTTGGCGGCCAGCGCATCGGTACGGGCCACGATCACCGTCGGCACGTCGGCGATGTCGGCGGCCAGGCGCGCCGCGTTGAGGGTGCGGACGTGCTGGGCGGTGGGCACCAGGACCTTGCCGCCGAGGTGGCCGCACTTCTTCTCCGAGGCGAGCTGGTCCTCGTAGTGGATGCCCGCCGCACCGGCCGCGATCATGCCCTTGGTGAGCTCGAAGGCGTTCAGCGGGCCGCCGAAGCCGGCCTCCGCATCGGCCACGATCGGCACCAGCCAGTCGGGGCCGTCGTTGCCCTCGGCCGCATCGATCCCGTCCGCCCGCAGCAGCGCGTTGTTGATCCTGCGCACCACCCGGGGAACGGAGTCGGCCGGGTACAGGCTCTGGTCCGGGTACGTCTGCCCGGCCTGGTTGGCGTCCGCCGCGACCTGCCAGCCCGACAGGTAGATCGCCTGCAGACCGGCCTTCACCATCTGCACGGCCTGACCGCCCGTCAGCGCGCCCAGGGCATGGACGTAGTCCCGCTCGTGCAGCTGCCGCCACAGCCGCTCGGCACCCCGGCGGGCCAGCGTGTGCTCCTCGCGCACCGTGCCGGACAGCCGCACCACGTCCGCGGCGGAGTAGCTGCGCTCGACGCCGGCCCAGCGGGGGTCGCCCGCCCACCGGGCGGCCAGCGCCGCCGCCTGCTGCTCCTGCTGCTGCCGAACCGACGTCGTCATGCTCTGCTCCCGAGGATGTTCGTTGCCTGTTGCGAAGGATGTGTTGCACCTCACCGCAGGGGTGGGCGGGCGGCCGAGCGGCGCCGGCGGCGGTGCGGGACCGCAAGACGGTGGTCGCCCGGACAGCCGGTCCAGGGGTGAACGACCTGGACTTTTCCCGTTGTCCTGTGCGCCTCCCGGCCGCACCACCGACTCTGGCAGCCCCGGGCAGCGGCCGTCACCGGTGGACCCGTGCCAACTTCTGCGAAGCCCTGACGGTGCATCTGCGAAGGTTGCGAACACCCCGCCCGCGGCTCCCGGGCTAGGCTGCCCTGCCGGGGCCGCGGGCCGGCCGCGTCCCGGGGGAGGGGAGCACAACAGCATGGGGAAGGCCTTCGCCGGAGCACGGCTGCGCCGCCTGAGGGAGGAACGCGGACTCAGCCAGGCCGCCACGGCCCGCCTGGTCGACCTCTCGCCCAGCTACCTCAACCAGCTGGAGCACGACGCCCGCCCGCTCACCGTCCCCGTCCTGCTGCGCCTCACCGAGGCCTTCGGCGTCGACGCGGGCTACTTCGCCCCGCCGGACACCGCCCGGCTCACCGCCGAACTGCGCGACGCACTCGGCGAGGAGATCGCGGCCGGCCGCGTCACCCCGGGTGACCTCGCCGAGGTCGCCACCCGACTGCCCTCCGTGGCAAGGCTGTTGACGGACCTCGGCCGCAGCCGCCGGGCCACCGCCGAGCAGCTCGCCGTCCTGGCCGGCGACCGCGGACCGGCGGTCGACGCCCTCACCCCGCACGAGCAGGTCCGCGAGTTCTTCTACCGCCGACAGAACTACCTCCACGAACTCGACACCGCAGCGGAGGAGTCGGCCTCCGGGATCGGGCTGAGGCGGGGAGGGGTGCGAGCCGCGCTCGCCGAGCGGCTCGCCGACCGGCACGGCGTCCACCTCGCCACCGGGGGAGAGCGCCTGCACCAGTACGACGAGCACGCCCGGGTGCTGCGCCTGTCCGACCGGCTGCGCCCCGGCCAGCAGGCCTTCCGGATGGCCACCCAGCTGGCCTACCTGGAGCACGACGCACTGCTCTCCGAACTCGCCGCCCAGGACAGCCCGGAGGGCTCCGCCGCCCGCTCGCTGACCCGGATCGGCCTCGCCAACTACTTCGCCGCCGCCCTGGTGCTGCCCTACACGGCATTCCATGCGGAGGCCGAGCGCACCCGCTACGACATCGAGCGCCTCGCCGACCACTTCGGCGTCGGCTACGAGACGGTCTGCCACCGCCTGAGCACCCTCCAGCGCCCGCGGCTGCGCGGCGTGCCGTTCTCCTTCGTCCGGGTGGACCGGGCGGGCAACGTCTCCAAGCGGCAGTCCGCCACCGGCTTCCACTTCTCCCGCACCGGCGGCACCTGCCCGCTGTGGAACGTCTACGAGGCCTTCGCCTCGCCGGGGCGCGTCCACGTCCAGGTCGCCGCCATGCCCGACGGGCAGCGGTACCTGTGGACGGCCCGTGCCGTCACCCGCTCTCCCGGCGGCTGGGGCCGTCCGGGCAAGACCTTCGCGATCGGGCTCGGCTGCGAACTCCGCCACGCCGGCCGGCTGGTGTACTCGGCCGGGCTCGACCTCGCCGACGGCGCGGCGGCCACCCCGATCGGCCTCGGCTGCAAGGTCTGCGAGCGCCCCGCCTGCCCCCAGCGCGCCGCCCCGCCGATCGGCCGCCCGCTCGTGGTCGACGAGCACAGCAGCACCTTCGTGCCGTACCCGGTCCTGCGCGACGACGCCCCGGACGCAGTGGGAACTCGGCGGACCGCCGGTCCGACTGTCTGGTGAACGGTCGGCGGACGCGGCATCCGGAGGGCAGTCGTGCAGATGGCGGACGAGGTCGGGGCACCCCGCGGGGCACGGCGGTGGCGGCGCTGCTGACCTGCGCCATGGCGTTCTCGATGATGCAGCTGTTCCTCCTGGGTGCACTCGGGCCGCGGCTGGTGGGGGAGTTGGGCCTCTCGCGGACGGAACTGGGCCTGACCACCACCGCGGGGTTCGGCGCCGCGGCGCTGCTCTCGCCGGTGGCCGGACGGATGGTCGACCGGGTCGGGCCGCGCCGCTGCACGGTGGCACTGCTGGCGCTCGCCGCCGCCGCGCTGGCCCTGATCGGGGCCGCGCCGGGGCCCGCCGTGCTGCTGGCGGCGGTGGCGCTCGGCGGGTTGCCGCTGGCCCTGGCCAACCCGGCGACCAACAAACTGGTCCTGGCGGTGTTCCCGCCGCAGCGGCGCGGCGCGGTGACCGGCTGGAAGCAGTCGGGCGTCCAGCTCGGCGCCTTCGCCGCCGGGCTTCCGCTGGCGCTGCTGGCGGCGAGCGTCGGATGGCGCGGCGCGGTGCGGGCGGCGGCCGCCGCCTCGGCGTGCGCTGCCGTGCGGGCGGCCCGGGTGCTGCCCGCGGACGGGCCCCCGGCCGGGGCGGGCGCACCTGAGGCAGCCGTACCGCGCACGGTGGGCCGGCTGGCACTGTTCTCGTTCTTCCTCGGCTGCGGGGTGGCCTCGGTCAACACCTACCTGGCGCTGTTCGGCACCCAGCGGCTCGGCCTGTCGGCGACGCTCGCCGCGGTGCCGGTGGCCGTGCTGGGCCTGGCGGGCATCGCCGGCCGGGTGGGCGGTGGGTTCGTCGGCGAGCAGCACCCCCGCGCCGGCCGCCACGCAGCCGACCGCCCGGGCCAGGTGCATCCGCTGCAGCTGGCCGCCCGACAGCGCCGTGAGCGGGCGGTCCGCCAGAGCGCCGACACCCAGCTTCTCCGCGGCCCCGGCCGCCTCCGCGGGTGCCCCGCTGCCGGCCAGCAACTCCCTGGCCAGCAAGGGGAATCGTCCTGCGGCCGGCCGCTGGGGGATCCACGCACAGGCCCGCCTGCGCCAGGCCCACTCGGCTGCCGTCCGGGTGCCGCGCCCGCCGACCGGCAGCTCCCCGGCGACCTGCCGGTGCAGCCCGAGCAGGGCACGCAGCAGCGTCGTCTTGCCGGACCCGTTGGTGCCGGTCAGCGCGATCCGCTCACCCGGCGCCACATCGAGGTCGACGCCGGACACCGCCTCCAGCCGCCCGTGTCGGCAGACCACGCCGCGAAGCCGTACGGCCAGCCCGGCCGGTTCCGCGGCCCGTCGGGGCGCGACGACGGCGCCGTGATCCGCTCTGTGTTCCACGACCAGGTGGCCGGCCCGCCGGCCTGCCGAGTTCCCGACCGCCTCCGGCCGTTGCGCCGGTGCCGTTCTACCGGCGGGTGACGGCCTGCTCCAGCAGGCCGTGCAGCACGCGCTGGTCCTCCGGGGTGAGACCGGACAGCGGGGAGTCCACCGCGAGGAGTTCGAGGAGGCGCTCGCGCAGTGCGGTGCCCTCGGCGGTGAGGACGAGGTGCTTGGCCCGGCGGTCGGTGGGGTGCGGGTGGCGCTCGACCAGGCGCTGCTTCTCGAGCTTGTCGACGACGAAGGTGGTGTTGGAGGGCTCGCAGCTCATGCGTTCGGCGAGTTCCCGCATGGTCATCGGCCCGCTCATCTCCCGCAGCGCGGTCGCCTGGGACGCGGTGAGGCCGAGGGTGGCGGCGCGCTCCCGTACGTGCTCGGCGATCCGCTGCGCCAGCCCGTTCACCAGACCGCACAGCTGTCGCTCGGCAATGACCTGCGACTCCGGGGACGTCGTCATGCCGCCACCCTAGCAAATCCGTCAAGACCAAATATTTGCAGCTTGAATGATTCGAACTTGATGCTTATGGTGATCCTCGTCGCCGCGGGGAGCCGCGGCGCGCTCTGACGGCAACTCACAGGGGAGGACCCATGCCCGACTTGACGGCGACCCAGGACGACCGACTGAGCCGGCCGGCCGGCATCCGCTCGATCCGGCTGGGCGACACGAAGGTGTCGTACGTGCCGGACGGCGACGTGCGGCTGCGGCCGCTGCAACTGCTCCCGGACACCACCGGCGAGGTGTGGGCCGCGCACCCGGAGTACCTGGACGCCACGGGTCACCTCGTGGGGAGCGTCGGCGGCCTGCTGGTGGAGCACGGCGACCGCGCGCTGCTGATCGACACGGGCTTCGGCCCGCAGACGTACGAGACCCCCGACGGCCCGATCGGTGTGATCCACGGAGGTGCGCTCCCGCAGGGCCTGGCCGAACTCGGCCGCCGCCCCGAGGACATCGAGGCGGTCGCCTTCACCCACCTCCACTCCGACCACATCGGCTGGGCCTGCGCCCCCGCCCCCGGCAGCGGCCGGCCCCTGTTCGCCCACGCCGAGCACCTGATCCCCGAGCCGGAGTGGGACGCGCGCGACCTCCTCGAGGCCCAGGGCACGAGCGAGCAGGTCGCCGCCCTCGCGCCGCGCGTCCGGACGATCACGGACGGGCAGGAGGTCTTCCCCGGCGTGCACGTGCGGATCACCCCCGGCCACACCGTCGGGCACGCCGAGTACGTCATCACCGGGGGCGGGCGGCGCCTGATCGCCTTCGGCGACGCGGTGCACTCGCCGATCCAGATCGACCACCCCGACTGGTCCTCGGCCTTCGACCACGACCCGGCCAGGACCGCCGACCACCGCCGCCGCCTCGCCGCCGAGCTGGCGGAGCCCGGCACCCTCGGTTTCGGCGTCCACTTCGCCGACGTGGTGTTCGGCCACGTCCGGCAGGACGGCGACGGGCCGGCCTGGCGGCCCCTGGACGCCTGACCCGCCGGGGCCGGGTGCGGCCCGCGTCCCGCCGATCCGGATCAGGCCCCGGCGCCGCCCGGCGCGACGGCGAGGGCCCGGACCCTGAGATCCGGACCGTGCCGAAAGTGCAGGGTGAACTCCACCCACTCCCCGGCACGCAGGGCCGGCGGGCGGGCGATCAGCAGATCGGCGCCCTCGGGGGACATCCGCACCTCGGCCCGGGCGGGCACCGCCAGCGACGCCACCGGCTCCCAACTGCCGGTCGCGCCGCGGTGCACGTGCCGCTTCAGCACCGCCCGTCCCGTCCGCCCCCAACTCGCCCCGGTGAGCTCGTCGGGCACGTCGCCGGGATTGCGCAGCACGAAGAAGGCGGCCGTCGCCGCGCCGTTCACGGGCACCAGGATGCGGCCCTCGGCCGCCACGACCGGCGCGGCCCGCCCGGCCCCGCCGAAGGACGTCCAGCCGCACAGCAGCACCAGCGCCGTCACCGCGGCGGCCGTCGGCGGGATCGCCGCGGCCCGGCTCACCGCAGCCCCCGCAAGGGCCGCCAGGTGCGCAGGCGCAGGCTGTTGGCGACCACCAGCAGTGAACTCGCCGACATGGCGGCCGCGGCGAGCATCGGATTGAGCAGGCCCAGCGCCGCCAGCGGCAGCAGCACCGCGTTGTAGCCGAACGCCCAGACCAGGTTGGTGCGGATCGCGGCCATCGTCCGCCGGGCCAGGCGCACCGCGACGACCAGGGACTCGATGTCACCGCGCACCAGCGTCAGACCGGCCGCGCCGATCGCCGCGTCCGTGCCGCCCGCGAGCGCGACGCCCAGATCGGCGGAGGCGAGGGCCACCGCGTCGTTGACGCCGTCCCCGACCATCGCCACGCACCACCCGGCGGCCTGCAGCTCCGCAATCACCTCCGCCTTGCGTTCCGGCGAAGCCGCGGCATGCACCGCGGTGATGCCCAGCTCCGCCGCCACCGCCCGGGCCGCACCCGGCCGGTCACCGGTGAGCAGTACCGGCTCCAGCCCCATGTCGCGCAGCCGCCGCACCGTCCGCCAGCTGCCCGGCCGCACCGTGTCGCCCACCGCCAGGACGGCCGCCGCCCGGTCGTCGAGCTCCACCACCACGGCCGTCCGCCCGTCCGACTCGGCGCGGGCGAGCGCCTTGCGCAGGCGGCCGGAGAGACCCGATGCCCGATCGGGCCGGACGACCCGCACCCGCCGGCCCTCGACCGTCCCCCGGACACCGAGACCCGCCGTCGCCGCGAACCCGTCGACCGGGGGCAGCCCGGCCCCGCCGCGCCGCCGGGCCGCCGCGGCGACCGCCTGCCCGATCGGATGCTCAGACCGGTGCTCCACCGCCCCGGCCAGCCTCAGGACGTCCGCCTCGTCGACGTCCGATGCCGTGGTGATCCCGACCAGTTCCATCCGGCCGGTGGTCAGGGTGCCGGTCTTGTCGAGCACCACCGTGTCGATCCGGCGCAGACCCTCCAGCACCTCGGGCCCGCGGATCAGCACCCCCAGCTCGGCGCCCCGGCCGGTCGCGGCCAGCAGCGCCGTCGGCGTCGCCAGACCGAGTGCGCACGGGCACGCCACCACCAGCACCGCCACCGCGGCGGTGACCGCGGCCTGTGGATCGCCGCCCGCCCCCAGCCAGAAGCCCAGCACACAGGCCGCCACCGCCAGAACGCACGGCACGAACCCACCGGCGACCGCGTCGGCGACCCGCTGCGCCCGGGCCTTGCCGGCCTGGGCCTCGGTCACCAGCGCGGTGATCCTGGCGAGTTGGGTGTCGCCGCCGACCGCGGTCGCACGCACCACCAGCGTCCCGCCGACGTTGACCGTGGCACCGGTGACCCGGTCGCCCGGGCCGACCTCCACCGGCACGCTCTCGCCGGTGAGCAGGCTCGCATCCAGCGCAGAACCGCCCTCGACGACCACGCCGTCCGTGGCGACCTTCTCGCCCGGCCGCACCACGAACTCCTGGCCGGGCAGCAACTGCCGCACCGGGATGCGGCGTTCGACGCCGGCCTCGCGTACGCAGACGTCCTTGGCGCCGAGTTCGGCGAGCGCCCGCAGCGCCGAACCGCCGCGGCGGCGGGCCCTGCCCTCCAGGAAGCGGCCGCACAGCACGAACAGCGGCACCCCGACCGCCGCCTCCAGATACACGTGGGCCGTCCCGTCGGCGGCCGCGGTGAGCGAGAACGGCATCCGCATGTCCGTCGCGCCGGCGCCGCCGAGGAACAGCGCGTACGCCGACCAGCCGAACGACGCCAGGACCCCCAGGCTCACCAGTGTGTCCATGGTGGCCGCCGCATGCCGCAGGTTCTGCCAGGCCCGCCGGTGGAACCCGTACGCACCCCAGGTGACCACCGGGACGGCCAGCAGGAAGCACACCCACTGCCAGGCCCGGAACTGCAGCCCGGACGCCATCGACACCACCAGCACCGGCACGGCCAGGGCGGCCGTGACGGCGAGTCGGAGCCGGTCGCCGCCCTCCTCGGCAGGCCCGGCGGCGACCGGCTCCTCGGGGACGGGCTCGGCGGTGTAGCCGGCGCGTTCCACGGCGGCCACCAGCTCCGCCGGTGCGACGGCGGCCGGATGCACCACCCGCGCGCGACCGGTCGCCAGGTTCACCGTGGCCGTCACGCCGTCGATCCGGGCCAGCCGCTTCTCGACCCGGCCGACGCACGCGGCGCAGGTCATCCCGCCCACGGCCAGGTCCGTGACCGCGTGGTCCGTCGCCGTGCTCACCGGGCCGCTCCCATCACGTGGCCGGGCATGCCGTCACTCGGAGAGCCCGGGGACGGACCGTCCGAATGCCCGCCGGCGGGCACGCCGCCCGTGGCGGGCCTCAGCCCCGGCGCGACCGGGCCGACGGCCTTCCCGAGGGCGAAGGACCCGCCGAACACGACGGTGAGCAGCAGGGCGAAGCCCGCCAGGACGAGATACGGCCGGGTGCCCGGCTCCGTTGCTTCCACACCTCAGCAGTCGGAGCCGGGCCGCAGCGAGTTCCCGGACCCTTCGGATCCGGCTCAGACCCGGCCGACGAGCGTGAAGCCGGCCTCGTCGACGGCCCTGCGGACCAGCTCCTCGTCGAGCGCGTGCTCCGCGGAGACGGCGACCCGGCCGGCCTTGGCATCGGCGGTCACACCGGTGACCCCGGGAACTCCCGACAGCTCGGCGCTCACCGTCTTCTCGCAGTGGCCGCAGCTCATGCCCTCGACAGCGAAGCCGATGGTGACGGACATACGGATTCCTCCTCGTGGATGGATCGACAGGACAGGGTCGGCGGCAGGCAGCCCGCAGGGGGCACGTCCGCCCGGCTGCCGACCAGGACAGCGCAGACCACCCGCAACGCCACAGGGACACGCCGTCCCGTGCCGCTTTCGAGTGGACCGGGGAACCGATCAGGCCGCGCAGCCGACCGGGGCCGGGACGGGCCGACGGGGCACACGGCCGACGGGCCCCGCCGCCCCCTGGTGCTCGGCGGCCGCCAGCAGGGCGACCAGGGCGGTGCGGGCCCGCGACACCCGCGAGCGGACGGTGCCGATCGGACACCCCGTCATCTCGGCGGCCTCCTCGTACGGCAGGCCGACCACGGTGGTCAGCACGAAGGCGTCCCTGCGCTCCGCCGGCAGCGCAGCCAGCAGGTCGGCCAGCGCCACACCCTCCTCGAAGCCGGGCACCGCGCACTCCTGCGCGCTCTCGGCGGCCGCCTGCCAGTCGTCGGTGTCCAGCAGCCGGGGGCGGGCGGCCGCGAAGCGGAACCGGTCGGCCACCGTGCGGCGCGCGATCGACAGCAGCCAGGTGCGCGCCGACGAGCGGCCCTCGAACCGCGGCAGGCTGCGCAGCGCCCGCACATAGGTGTCCTGCGTCAGGTCGTCCGCGGCCTGCGGCTCACCGCTCAGGTAGGCCACGTACCGGCACACGTCCTGCCGGGTGGCGCGGACGAACCGTTCCACCGCGGCAGGATCGCCGTCGCGGGCGGCGAGCGCCCACGCGGTGACGGTCGCGTCGTCGCGGAGCGTCCGACATCGGGCGGAACGCGGGCGTGTCGGGGCAGCAGTCATCGCCAGAGGTCCTTCTCGGGAAGTAGGGGGCGGCCACCGGGCCGCGAGACTTCGTCCGGGCGCGCGGCGGTGCCACCGCACCCGCTGGGCACGGTGTCGGCGGACGCGACCCGGGGAGATCCGCCGGTTCAGCCGGCGGCGGATCCCACGGGCGGACCCCGAGAAGTGATGGCGTGGACGAGCAGCAACTGCCGCGGGCGCCGCGGCGAGCCGAAGCGCCGGGGGCGCAGGGCGGGCCGGTACGGCGGGCAGGCCACCCGCAGCAGGAGCAGCAGCGGCGCGAGCAGACGGAGTGCGGCCGTGCGGAGCAGCCGGAACGCGGAGCGCTCGCCGGCCGCGAGCCACAGGCCCGTCAGCAGCGCCGCGAGCAGGTGCGCCACCAGCATGCCGACCGTGCCCCCGCCCTGGTGCGGGGGCACGGCCGCGGCCGTGACCGCCTGGTGTGCGTGGGCGTGCAGATGGGAACCCATGCCCGCCATGCCGATGTGCATGCCGGCCATGTCCACCATGCCGACCGGTTCGACGGTCAGGCCGCCGCCGGACGGCGCCGCACCGGGGCCCGTGGACCCGACGGAGCGGACCGCCCCGCCGGAGTCGGCCTGACCCAGCGAGAACAGGAGGTGCAGCGCCGTCTGGACGCCCACCGTCAGCCCGGTCACCAAGGCCGGCCCGCGTTCGCGGTCCGCGAGCCACCAGACGCCGCCCGCCGTCCCGGCGAACGCCGCGCCCAGCGCCCACCACGGCACCGACGCGCCGGACATCAGCACATGGCCGAGGGTCGCGAGCAGCACGCAGACGGCTGCGAACAGCGTCGCCCGTCCCGTGCGCATCATGCCCCCCGTCGTCCCGGCCGGCCCATCGTTGCACTCGACCCCACGTGCCGGAATCACTGACGGACCGTCATTGGCACGTCCGATCAATGTCCGCCGGGAGCGTCTGTGCAGGCACGGAACGCGGGCCGACTCAGGTAGTCGTTGCCGCGACCCCGCCGGTTCCCGTGACATTTCCTCAGATCGGAGGTGTGCCGACCGGCCCGGTGGATCGTGCATGATGGACGCGGCCGGCCGGGCGCCGGCCGCCGCGGCCCGCCCGGGCCGGAGGCCGTCCGACAGTAGAGCACGCGCCCATGAACGCCTCTCGCATCCTCGGCCGTGCCGCTGCGATCACGGCTGTCGTGGCCGGATCACTCATCCTCGCGGCGCCCGCCTTCGCCCACGTCGAGGTCCAGGCACAGCCGGCCCAGGCGCTGGCCACCGACGCCGTGGTCGCCTTCACCGGCGAGGCGGAGTCGCAGTCCGCGGGCATCGCCAAGGTTCAGGTCGTCCTGCCCGAGGGAATCACCCCTTCGGACGTCACCCTGGCGCAGGCGCCGCAGGGATGGACCTTCACCGCCACCGCCGACGGATACACCGTCGGCGGCCCGGCGCTCGCCCCGGGCCAGGACGCCGTCCACAAGATCACCGTCCGGCAGCTCCCGAACAGCAAGGAACTGGTCTTCAAGACCCTGGAGACCTACAGCGACGGCCGGATCGACCGCTGGATCGAACTGCCGCAGAACGGCGCGACCCCCGAACACCCCGCACCCGTCCTCCAACTCGCCCCCGCTGCGCCCGGAGCGACTCCGATCCCCGCCTCACCGACCGCCGCCGGCTCCGCGCCCGCCACCCCGACCGCCTCGGTGACCGCGACCACCCCGGAGGCCACCCCCTCGTCCTCCGCCCCGGCGTCCACCACCGACAGCGGCAACTCCACCGGCGCCGCCATCGCCGTCGCCGCAGCGGTCGTGGCCATCGCCGCCGCCGGCGCCTGGTGGTGGCGCCGGAGCCACCGCAGCACCACGGGCTGACCGTGCCCCGGCAACGGTGAGCGGATCCCTCTACATCGGCAGGTTGTGATCGAGCAGGAAGTGACGACAGGTGTGCTTCTTGCACAGTCCCATGGGGCCCTGGCGGTACTGGTCGCAAGGAGTCGGCGAATCCAGGCAGTTCAAGCAGTAGGTGCCGTCGGGGTCGAGATGCACGCCCCGAGCCGACAGCTTGTTCCGTGCCTCCGCGTGGGCCTGTTGGATCTGTGCCGTGATCAGTTCCTCCAGCTCGGCCTTGACTTCGTCGATCGCTTTCCTCTGATCGTCCGTGTAATCGTTCCGGAGCTCCATGCTTCACTCCAAAAATGCCATGCCGCATATCGGGTCATCTCGACGCGAAGGATCGGCGTGCCGTGTTCGAAGGCGCCGAGGCCGAGGAATGAGGCGAATCGTGACGCCCGCACGCGACCGAGGGTTCACCGAAGGGGGTCGGGCCGCTGTGTTCGAGGGGTTTGTCACCCAACTGTCATGATCTCGCGGCCCTGAAGCCGACGCCACTCGGAGAACGCCGACGAGCGGCGTACGCCGACACGGTGTCGGGGTGCGCCGCCCTCGGGCGGGGCCGGCCGCGGGGTGCGGCCCGGGGTCACTTCGGGTCGCGGTTGAACACCGCCTTCGACCAGCGGTATCCGAGGACGGTGAGGCCCAGGCACCAGGCGACGGCGAGCCATCCGTTGTGGCCGATTCCGGTGCCGAGGAGCAGGCCGCGCAGGGTCTCGATGGCGGGTGTGAAGGGCTGGTACTCGGCGACCGGCTGGAACCAGCCCGGCATCGCGTCGACCGGGACGAAGGCGCTGGAGAGGAGCGGCAGCAGGATCAGCGGCATCGCGTTGTTGCTCGCGGCCTCGGCGTTCGGGCTGACCAGGCCCATGCCGGCCGCGATCCAGGTGAGCGCGGTGGCGAAGAGCACGAGCAGCCCGAACGCCGCCAGCCACTCCAGGGCGGTGGCGTCCTCGGAGCGGAAGCCGATGGCCACGGCGACGGCGCCGACCAGGACCACGCTGGCGACCGCCTGCAGCACGCTGCCGACGACGTGCCCGACGAGCACGGAGCCGCGGTGGATGGCCATGGTGCGGAAGCGGGCGATGATGCCCTCGGTCATGTCGTTGGCGACGGAGACCGCGGTGCCGATCGTGGTGCTGCCGATGGTCATCAGCAGCAG
>NZ_JBFAXX010000014.1:0-145054 GCF_040680995.1 Kitasatospora sp. NPDC051914 | reverse complement strand
GGGGGGTGGCGCGGGGGGGGGGGGGCGGGCGGGGGGGGGGGGGGCGGGGGGGGGGGGGGGCCGCGCGGGGGGGGCCCCCCGGGGGGGGGGCCCCCCCCCCCTTCCCCTGACGGCGGGTCAGCTGTAGTCGTGCCGCTGGCGGCCGGTGCCGTAGTTGCCGCCGCTGCGCGAGCCGGAGCCGGGCTTGGAGCGGCCGGAGGAGCGGCCGATGAAGCCGGCCGCGGTGCGGCTGCCGCCGCCGATCCGCTGCTTGGGCCGGGGCTGGCGGGCGTTGCCGTTGGCGTCGACGTCCTTGGGCAGGCCGGAGCGCTTGCCGGGGCGGCGGCGCGGCGTGCCGGCCTTGGCGGCGCTCTTCTCGCCCGCCGCGTCGGCGGGGGCGGCCTGCTCGGGAACGGCGATGGTGACGGGCACCCCGGTGGGCGTGCGGGCGCCGGTGATGCGGCGCAGTTCGGCGTCGTCGGGGCGGACCTTGGTGACGGTGGGCCGGATGCCGGCGGTGCCCATCAGCCGGTTGACCTCGCGGCGCTGCTCGGGCAGGACGAGGGTGACGACGGTGCCGGACTCGCCGGCGCGGGCGGTGCGGCCGCCGCGGTGCAGGTAGTCCTTGTGGTCGATCGGCGGGTCGACGTTGACGACCAGGTCCAGGCCGTCGATGTGGATGCCGCGGGCGGCGACGTTGGTGGCGATCAGTGCGGTGACCCGGCCGTCGCGGAACTGGTCGAGGACCCGGTTGCGCTGCGGCTGGGACTTGCCGCCGTGCAGGGCGGCGGCCTTGACGCCACTGGCGAGCAGCTGCTTGGCGAGCCGGTCGGCGCCGTGCTTGGTGTGCACGAACATGAGCAGCCGGCCCTCGCGGGAGGCGATGTGGGCGGTGGCGGCGGCCTTGTCGGCGGGGTCGAGCTGGAGGACGTGGTGGTCCATGGTGGTGACCGCACCGGCCGACGGGTCGACCGAGTGGGTGACCGGGTCGTCGAGGAAGCGGCGGACGAGCCGGTCGATGTTGCGGTCGAGGGTGGCGGAGAAGAGCATCCGCTGTCCGCCCTCAGCGACCTGCTCCAGCAGCTTGCTGACCTGCGGCAGGAAACCCATGTCGGCCATCTGGTCGGCCTCGTCGAGGACGGTGGTCACCACGTCGCCGAGGTTGACGTCCTGCCGGTTGATGAGGTCGTCGAGCCGGCCGGGGGTGGCGACGAGGACCTCGACGCCGCGGCGCACCTGGTTGGCCTGGCGGCCGATCGGCATGCCGCCGACCACGGTGGCGATCCGCAGCTGGAGGGCCTGGGCGTACGGGGCGAGGGCCTCGGTGACCTGCTGGGCGAGCTCGCGGGTGGGCACCAGGACGAGGGCGAGCGGGCGTCGGGCGACGGCGCGCTTGCCGGCGGTGCGGGCGAGCAGCGGGAGGCCGAAGGCGAGGGTCTTGCCGGAGCCGGTGCGGCCGCGGCCGAGGACGTCGCGGCCGGCCAGGGAGTCCGGCAGGGTCGCGGACTGGATCGGGAAGGGCTCGGTGACGCCCTCGCGGGTGAGCGCGGCGAGCAGCGCCTTCGGCATGTCGAGCTCGGCGAAGGTGGCCGCCGGCGGGCGGGCCGGGGTGCCCTGGACGACGGTGAAGTCCTGGCTCTCGGCGGCTGCGGGGCGCGGGTTGCGCGGTGCGCGCTGGATACGGCGCTCGGCGCCGCCGCGGGGGCCGCTGCCGC
This sequence comes from Kitasatospora sp. NPDC051914, assembly GCF_040680995.1. Taxonomy (NCBI): domain Bacteria; kingdom Bacillati; phylum Actinomycetota; class Actinomycetes; order Kitasatosporales; family Streptomycetaceae; genus Kitasatospora; species Kitasatospora sp. NPDC051914. The sequence goes on along the minus strand of NZ_JBFAXX010000014.1, from coordinate 143,360 downwards.
GCTGGGGGCGGCCGGCACCGGCGGTCCGTCGGGGGGTGGTGCCGCGCTGCGGGCGTGCCTGATCGGTCATGCTGCTCCGTCCTGATCGGCCGGCGGGCACGGCGGTGCCGTGCGCCCGGACCTTGCGGGTCGGCCGTCAGGAGTGGATGCGGGGCCGCCCCGGCCGTTCGGCGGCAATGGGCGAGGGCCCGCACCCGCAGGTGCGGACCCTCACTCGTTTATTGCTCGAGTCGGCGCAGGCCGGACTCAGAGGGGGCGGATGTTCTCCGCCTGCGGGCCCTTCTGGCCCTGGGTGACGTCGAACTCGACCTTCTGGCCCTCGATGAGCTCACGGAAGCCCTGGGCGTTGATGTTCGAGTAGTGGGCGAAGACGTCGGCGCCGCCGCCGTCCTGCTCGATGAAGCCGTAGCCCTTTTCGCTGTTGAACCACTTCACGGTGCCGGTAGCCATAACCGTCTCCTCTTTCTGGGGCATCAGGGGACTGCACCTCGCAGACCCCGAGTAGCCGCGATCCCCATCCGGAGACAAAACACCGGATAAAAACAAATGCGCCTGGCGGTTGGAACCAGCAGGCGCACACACACGTTCATGGGAACCAAAACTGCAACTGCTTCGACTGTAGCACGGCGGCGGCCCGTAATGATCGGGAAAGTCTCCCTCGTCACACCGTGCGGCCGCCGCGGTTGAACGGGCCGCGGACGGGGCATACGGGTTGGTTCGTACGCCCCGTCCGCGGATGCGGTCAGAGCCGGCCGGCCGGCTCCGGCTCGGCGTCCCGGACGGCGGCGGGGCCGTCCTGCGACGGACTGTCGCCGTGGCCCGGCCACCAGGCGACGTGGCCCAGCAGCGCGGTGATCGCCGGGGTGAAGAACATCGCCATCACGAAGGCCGAGACGATGATGCCGAAGGCGATCGAGAAGCCCATCTGGCTGAAGAGCGAGTTCCCGGCCAGCAGCATGGTGCCGAAGGTGGCCGCCAGGATGAACCCGGCCGCGGCGACGGTCGGACCGGCGTGCTTGACCGCCTCGCCGGCGGCCTCGCGCGGGGTGCGGCCCTCCTTCACCTCCTCGCGGAGGCGGGCGATCATCAGGATGTTGTAGTCGGTGCCGATCGCGACCACGAACAGGTAGATGAAGATCGGCAGCATGAACATCAGGCCCGGCTCGCCGCCGATCTTCTGGAAGATCAGCGAGGTGGCGCCGAGGGTGGCGCCGAAGCCGAGGCCGACCGAGGCCATCAGGTACCAGGGGGCGACGAGGCTGCGCAGCTGGAACGCCAGGATGAGCAGGATGAGCAGCGCGGCGACCGGGAAGACCAGCTTGTAGTCGTGGGCCATCGCGGTGTTGATGTCCTTGAGGACCGATGTCTGGCCGCCGACCAGCACCTTGGTACCGCTCGGGGCGGAGCCGTGTGCGGTCTCGCGCAGGCTGCCCATGGTGTCGATGGCCTTGTTGGTCGCGGGAGCGTCCTTGAGGACCACCGTGATGTCGGCGGTGAGCCCGTCCTTGCTGAGGCTCGTCCGGTCGGCGGGCACCGCGGCGACACCGGGGGTTCCGGCGAGCGCGGCGCGGTAGGTGTCCAGGCCGGCGGCGTCGAGCTTGGCACCGTTGGTGGAGGCCAGGTAGACGTGGCTCGGGTCGGCGGCGCCGGCCGAGAAGGCCTTCATCATCCGATCCTGGACGACCATCGACTCCTTGGTCTTCGGCATCGAGCCGCTGGTGAGGTCGAAGGTGCCCTTGTAGCCGAGGGCGGCGACGGTCAGGGCGACCAGCACCAGACCGGAGGCCAGTGCGGCGACCGCCGGGCGGCGCTGCACGCCGCCGCCGAGCGCGGCGAAGCGGCTGCCCTTGGACTGCCGCATCCAGTGCTCGGGGAAGTTGCCGGCCGGGCGGGGGCCGCGGGCGCCGCGGGCCAGCCAGGCCAGGTGGCGGCCGGCCCAGCGGAGCCACTCGACAACCCGGCGAAAGAGCACCCGCTCGGGGACGACCGAGAGCACGGCCGGGACGAGGGTGATCGAGGCAAGGGCGGTGACCGCCACGGCGATGGCCAGGGACGGGCCCAGCGCGGTGAACATGCCCAGGCTGGAGAGCACCAGGACGGCGAACGCGACGACGACGGCGCCGGCGGCGGAGGCGATCGCCTCACCGACCCGGCCGACGGCGTTGACCACGGCCTCCTTGCGCTCGTCCCCGGCCCGCAACCGCTCGCGGTAGCGGAACATCAGGAACAGGAAGTAGTCGGTGCCGACGCCGAAGAGCACCACGATGAGGATGGCGGACATCGAGTTGTCCGACTTCAGGCCGAACAGCTTGCCCGCGTAGCCGATCAGGCCGTTGGCCACCATCGAGTAGATGATGATCGACAGGATGGGCAGCCAGGCGACGGTCAGGCTGCGGAAGATCAGCCAGAGCGTGAGCAGGATGATCACGAAGGTGCCGACACCGATCAGGGCCTCGGCCAGCTTGGACGAGTCCTGCTGGTCGAGGATGCTGGCGGCCGGGCCGCCGAGCAGCATCTTGACCGGGGTGCCGGCCGTCAGCTCGACACCCGCCTCGCGCAGCGCCTTGGCCGCGTCGGCGGCCTCCGGCTTCTGCAGGACCTTCTTGTCGATGGCGATCATCGACACGCCGAAGGTGCCGTCCTTCGAGTAGGACTTGCCGACCGGCAGGACGGTCTCGACGTACTCGATGTGCTTGTCGGTGAGGCCCTTGACGACCTTCTCGGCGGTGGCCTTGTCGGCCTCGTCCAGCTTGCCGCCGCCCTTCCGCTCGAACACCGCGTAGGCGCCGGGCGAGAAGTTCGCCGGGAAGGCCTCGGCCTGGAGCTCACTGGCCTGGACCGACTCGTAGTGCTTCGGGAGGAATTTGCTCTCGTCGGTCTGCGCGGTGATCGCCGGAGCCGTGGAGATGATCGCGACGGCCGCGATCAGCCAGGCCCCGATCACCCACCAGGCCCGCCTGACGACGAAGTGTCCGATTCGGTGGAACATGCTCGTGATGCCTCCTGGGCATGGTTCACCGCAGCCTTCGGGGGACGGAAACCGGGCAACGGCAGGACCGGCCCGGGGAAAATCCCTAGCCGGTCGGCAGGCAAGTACGTGTGTCGGCATCCTATGCGATGCCACTAGCCGGTCGGCAGGTAATCCTGCCCCCAGGGGCACCCCTAGGGGGTACCGGCCGGCTCCCCCGACCATCCTGACCTGCGGCACACCGCCCGCACCTCCTGCTTCGGGCGGATTCGCCTCCCCCTCAGGGTGGAGCCGGACCTGCCCGCCAGGAGGAGCGCGGGTGGGGAAAACCCCACCCCGGACCTCGGGGCAGACCCAGGGACGACTCACCCGCCAGCCGGATACTCCGTCAACTCCCCGCTCCCTAGGGTCGTTCCAGCAGCCGGGAGACCCCGGCACCACGCTCCGGCGGACCGCACCCGCCGCTCTCCCTGGGGGACCCGTGACACCCAAGCTCGGACTCGCCGCCGCCATGGGCGCATGGAGCGCCAGACACCGCAAGACCGCGGTGTTCGGCTGGCTGCTCTTCGTCGTCCTCGCCGCCTTCCTCGGCGGCCTCCACGGCAGCACCAAGGTCACCGACTCCGAGATGATGCCCGGCGAGGTGGCCCGCGCCGCGAAGATCCTCGACGACGCCGGGATCAAGTCCCCCGCCGGCGAGACCGTGCTCGTGCAGAGCGCCGCGCTGAGCGCCGACGACCCGGCCTTCCGGGCCGTGGTCGAGGAGGCCGCCGCCGCCGTCCGGGCCACCGGCAAAGCGGCCGAGGTGCGCAGCCCGTACGACACCGGGGCGGTCTCCGCCGACAAGCACTCGGCGCTGCTGCAGTTCACCGTGGTCGGGGAGGACCGCGAGAAGGCCGTCGAGAACGTGCCCGCGCTGCTGGACGCCGTCGCCGGGGTGCAGGCGAAGCACAAGGACCTCACCGTCGAGGAGTTCGGCGAGGCCAGCGCCGGCAAGTGGTTCCAGGAGCAGTTCGAGAACGACTTCCAGCGCGCCGAGTGGACGGCCGTCCCGCTGGCGCTGGGCATCCTGCTGATCGCCTTCGGCGCCCTGGTCGCCGCCGTGCTGCCGGTCGTCCTCGCGCTCACCGCCTTCATCGCCGCCGGCGGCCTGGTCGCCCTCTCCAGCGGCATCCTGCACACCAGCGACGACGCCAGCTCCGTGATGCTGCTGGTCGGCCTCGCCGTCGGCGTCGACTACTGCCTGTTCTACCTGCGCCGCGAGCGCGAGGAGCGGGCCGCCGGACGCGACGCCGCCACTGCCCTCCAGGTCGCCGCCGCCACCTCCGGCCGGGCCGTGCTGGTCTCCGGCGTCACCGTGGTCGTCGCCATGGCCGGCCTCTTCCTCACCGGCATCGCCGACTTCCGGGCGATGTCCTTCGCCACCATCCTCGTGGTGATCACCGCCGTGCTCGGCTCGCTCACCGTGCTGCCCGCCCTGCTGTCCATGCTCGGCGACCGCGTCGAGAAGGGCCGCCTCCCGCTGCTGCACAAGCTGCGCCGCAACGAGGCCGCGGCCGGCGGCAGGCTCTGGAACGCCCTGCTCACCCCGGTGCTGAACCGCCCGCTCGCCGCCACCGTCCTCGCCGGCGGCCTGCTGCTCGGCCTCGCCGCCCCGCTGCTCACCATGCACACCGCCAACCTGACCTTCCAGCAGCAGCTGCCCGAGGGCAACGCCCTGGTCGCCACCTCGCAGCGGATCGAGACCGCCTTCCCCGGCAGCCCGGCACCCGCCCTGGTCGTCGTCAAGGCCCGCGCCGTCGACTCCCCCGAGATGCAGCAGGCGCTCGCCGACCTCAAGTCCCGGGCGCTGGCCTCCGGGAAGATGCACGAGCCGATCCAGGTCACCGTGCACAAGGAGCAGAACGTCGCCCTGGTCGACATCCCGCTCGCCGGCACCGGCAACGACACCACCAGCACCGAGGCGCTGGAGGCGCTGCGCAGCGACGTCGTGGCGAACACCGTGCTCAAAGTGCCCGGCACCGAGGCCCCGGTCACGGGCAGCACGGCGGGCTCGCACGACTTCAACGAGCAGATGTCCGACTCGATGCTCCCGGTGTTCGGCTTCGTCGTCGCCTTCGCCTTCCTGCTGATGCTCTGCTCGTTCCGCTCGCTGGGCATCGCCGTCACCGCCGTGGTGCTCAACCTGCTGTCGGTCGGCGCCGCGTACGGCGTGCTCGCGCTGGTCTTCCAGCACGGTGTCGGTGCCTCGCTGTTCGGCACGGCCGGGGTCGGCGCGGTGGAGTCCTGGGTGCCGCTGTTCCTGTTCGTGATCCTCTTCGGCCTGAGCATGGACTACCACGTCTTCGTGGTCTCCCGGATCAAGGAGGCGCACGACCGGGGCCTGGCGACCGCGGCCGCCGTCTCGTACGGCATCCGCTCCACGGCCGGCGTGGTGACCAGCGCCGCGGTGATCATGGTCGGTGTGTTCGCGGTCTTCGGCACCCTGTCGATGCAGTCCATGAAGCAGATGGGCGTCGGCCTGGCCGTCGCCGTCCTGATCGACGCCACGGTGATCCGCGCCGTGCTGCTGCCCGCGGTGATGAGCCTGCTCGGCGAGCGCAACTGGTACCTGCCGCGCTGGCTGAACTGGCTGCCGAACCTCTCGCACGGCGAGTCCTTCCCGCCGGTCACCCCGGTCGCCCCCGCCCCGGCCGGCCTGAGCCTGCCGGACGGGCAGCCCGCCGGCGGCGCCCGGGTCTGACCCCGCCCCGGGCACACTCCCCCACGGCCGGGCCCCGCACTGCGCGGGGCCCGGCCGCCGTGCGCCAGGATGGACCGGAACGCACCCGAGGAGAGCGCCGTGACCGCCTTCGACGAAGCCCGCGCCCGCGAGCTGCTGGCCGGGGCCTGCCGGACGGCCGGCCTGCCCGCCCCGGACGGCGCCCGGTTGCTGGCGCTCGGCGAGAACGCCGTCCTGGACCTGGGCTCCCCCGCCGTCGTCGCCAAGATCGGCCGCAGCCCCGGGCTCCTCGCCCGTGCCGAGCGCGAACTGGCCGTCGCCGACTGGCTCGGCACCCACGGCGTCCCGGTCGTCCGCCCCTGGCACACCGCTCCGGTGACCGCGGACGGGCACCCCGTCACCTTCTGGCACCGGCTGCCGGAGGCCGTCCGCCCGGCGCGCCCGGCCGACCTCGCGCCCCTGCTGCGCACCCTGCACGCCCTGCCCTCCCCCGGCCTGCCGCTCGGCCACCGCGACCTGCTCGCCCCGGTCGACCGCTGGCTCGCCGCAGCCGCCGGACACGTCGACCCGAAGGACGCGGCATTCCTGCGCGGCCGGAAGGAGAGCTTCGTCACGGCCGTCGCCGCCCTCACCCCCCACCTCGCCCCCGGCGTGGTGCACGGCGACGCCCTCCCGAGGAACGTCCACGTCGGCCCGGACGGACCGGTCCTGCTCGACCTGGAGAACGCCTGCGCCGACCTGCGCGAGCACGACCTGGTCGTCCTGGCGCTCGGTCACGACCGTTACGGCGTACCGGAGGAGGACTACCGGGACTTCACCGACGCCTACGGCTGGGACGTGCGCGAGTGGGACGGCTTCGCCGTGCTGCGCGGCGCCCGGGAGACCGCGAGCGCCGCCTGGGTCGCCCAGCAGGTGCCCGGCGATCCGGCCGCCGCGGCCGAGTTCCGCCGCCGGGTGGACTCCTTGCGCGACGGCCTCACCTCCGTACGCTGGTATCCGTTCTGAGACCCGACAACCGGGTCCGTTCGTACACGACGACGGAACCGGCGGTCTCCGCGCGGCGTCGTCCCCGGCACATGCCCCCAGCAGGGGTGGCCGGTACGACGTCAGGAGTCGTCACCATGCGGATGCCCAGCCCCCGATCCCGTCGCACCCTCGGCCTCGGCCTCGCCGCGCTGCTCGCCCCGTCCATGATCGCCGCCTGCGGTTCGGCCACCGCCGCACGCACCACCAGCGCCGAGGGCGCCCACACCACCGCCGCCGCCGTCACCCCGCGCGACAGCGCCGGCACCACCGGCTCGCCCTCCCCCGCGAGCCCTTCCGCGAGCGTCTCGGCGAGCATCCCCGGGCAGCGCACCGCGCCGCCCTCCACCGCCGCCAAGAGCCCCTCGTCCGCGCCGACCGCGGCACCGAGCAGTGCCCCCGCGAGCCCCTCGGCCACGCCGTCCCCGACCGGCGACGGCCGGTCCCACCAGATCGTCCGCTGGACCGCGCACGGCGGCCGCAGCGTCGCGCTGACCTTCGACGACGGCCCGGGCCCGGCCACCCGCCCGATCCTCGACCTGCTGCGCGAGTACCACGCCCACGCCACCTTCTGCCTGGTCGGCAACGAGGTCGAGCGCGACCCGGCGGCCGTCCGCCGGATCGTCGCCGAGGGCCACCGGCTGTGCGACCACACCGTCGACCACCCCCAGCCGCTGCACAGCCGCCCGCACGACCAGCAGGTGCACGAGATCGCCGATGCGAAGCAGAGCATCCTGCGGGCCGCCGGGCCCGGCGCCGAGGTGCCCTGGTTCCGGGCGCCGGGCGGCGACTTCACCGCCGAGAACGAGCGGATAGCGGCCGACCACGGCATGACGTCGCTCGGCTGGTCGGTCGACCCCCGCGACTGGGCGAAGCCCGGCGCGCCCGCCATCGTCGCCGGTGTCCAGCAGCACCTTCGCCCCGGCGGGGTGGTGCTGATGCACGACGGCGGCGGCGACCGCAGCCAGACCGTCGAGGCGCTCAAGCAGCTGCTGCCCTGGCTGCAGGCCCGGGGCTACACCTTCGACTTCCCCGCCGGCGGCTGACGCCCCGCCCTGACACCGCCTCCGGTGAGCTTGCCTCAGCCGGCCGCCGCGCCCGCGCCGTACGGGACGACCGGCCAGGCCGGCTCGACCCTCGCGTCCGGGTCGGAGGTGCGGCGCAGGTACTGCTCGAAGGAGGCTGCCTGCTCGGCGGCGGCGCGCACCTGGAGCGCGTGCAGGTCCGCGAGCGGCACACCGCCGACCGCGGGGAAGACCTCGCCGAGGCGGCGGGCCACCCCGGCGGCGGCCACCGCGTCGGCGCCGGCCTGGTGCGCCCCGTCGAGGGTCACCCCGTAGTGCGTGCAGAGCGCCTGCAGATTGCGCTTGCCCCGGCGGTAGCGGTCGGCGTGCTTGTCGAGCACCAGCGGGTCGATGACCGGGGCGGGCGTGCCGCCGAGCCGGGCGGACAGCGGGGTGACGCCGTGTCGGCGGCACTCGCGGTCGAGCAGCGACAGGTCGTAGCGCGCATTCATGATCACCAGCGGGATGCCCGAGCCCAGCGCCTCGGCGATCGCCCGGGTGATCTCCTCGACCGCGCCGGCCGCCGGGACGCCGCGCCCGCGGGCCCGTTCGGTGTCGATCCCGTGGATCGCGGTGGCCTGCTCGGGGATGGGTATGCCCGGGTCGACCAGCCAGTGGCGCTCGGCCGAGGCGCTGCCGTCCGGTTCGAGCCGGACGAGGGCCGCGGTGACGATGCGGTCGTTCTCGATGTCGGTGCCGGTGGTCTCCAGGTCGAAGGCCAGCAGGCTGGCGCCCAGCCAGCTCATCGCAGGCCCCTCGCCGTGCCCCGGCCGGCCGGGGCGGATGCGGCCGGTGTCCCCCTCCATCTGGTCATCTGGCGTTCCTTCCGTCGCTCCTGCCGTGACGGGGACCATCATCGCCCGCACCAGTGACAGCCCCGCCGGGCGGGTCGCCGGGCGGGGCCGTCACCGGTGCCCTCCGGTGCCGTCGGGGGCGGGCGCGGGCTCCCGGTGTCGGGCGGAGCGGGGGCCGGCGGCGGTCGGTCGTCGCGACCGCTTCGTGCACGGATCGACGGCGCTGCGCAGAGCCCGCCGCCGCACCCCGGAGGACCCCCGATCCGCCGACCGGCCGCACCGGGAGGGGCCTCGACCCGTCGGGCGCGGCCGACCACGAGGGGCGCCCTGTGCGTTCGGCCCGCCCGAAGACCGTAGGGTCCGTACGGTCCGTCAGGACACCGCGCGGGAGTCCGCCCAGCTGCCCTCGAACTCCTCGCGGTAGACCTCGAGCAGCCCCGGTTCGGTGCCGCCGGGCTCCTGGCCTGCGCCGCCGCGGAGCACCAGGGCGGGCGACTCGATGCCGCGGGCGCGCCGCAGGTAGGGCTGGACGACGCCGATGTCCCCGGAGCGGCGGCGGCTGCCGGGCTGGCCGGGCAGCCGGGGGCCCTCGACCAGGTAGGCGGTGAAGCGGGGCATCTCGTCGAAGACCCGGATCTCGAAGCCGCCGGGGTCGCGCAGCCGGGCCCGGACCCGCCGCACGTGCATGATGTTCATCTCGATGGAACGGCCGAGTTCGCCGCGGCCGAGGCCGAGTTCGCGCTCGCGGCGGCGGACGGCGCTGCTGGCGGGGTTGAGGAAGAGCAGGCGGACGCGGCAGCCGTCGGTGGCGAGCCGGACGAGGCGCTTGCCGGTGTAGTTCTGGCAGAGCATGCCGAGGCCTATGCCGAGGGCGTCGAGGCGGCGGGCACCGTCGAGGAGGTCCTCGACGGGCAGCTCGCGCTGGAGGCGGACGCGGTCGGCGTGGACGGCGACGACGTCGGCGTAGCGGCCGGCGACGAGTTCCTCGACGACGTCGGCGGGGACGCCTCCGGTGCCGCCGTCGAGGAGGGCGAGCAGCCGGGCGGCGGCCCGCTCGGTCTGGTCGAGGACGGTCTGCGAGAGGCTGCGGTTGCGGGAGACGACGTGCCGGGCGACCTCGAGTTCGTCGAGGGCGAGTTCGACCTCGCGCCGGTCGACGACGTACGGCTCGAAGCAGGGCCAGTGCTGGACCATGAGTTCGCGCAGCTGGGGCAGGGTGAGGAAGACCAGCGGGTCGTCGTCGGCGGGGTCGAGGAGGTAGCCCTTGCGGCGGCTGACCTCGCGGACGGCGCCGGACCGCAGCACCCATTCCTCGCCGGCCGGGCCGGCGGCGGCGGTGACCCAGTCCTCGCCGTGGGCGGGGGCGTAGACGGGGCGCAGCGCCTCGTCGACGAGGGCGCGCAGGCGCTGCTCGACGAGGTTGAGCCAGACGTAGGCGCGGCCGGTGAGGCGGACGCGGCGGTAGGCGCCCTCCCATTCGAGGGCGGTCCAGCCGAGCGGGGGGCCGTCGCCGGGGGCCGGGCCGGCCTGGCGGCCAGGGAGGCCGGAGCGCATGACGACGGTCGGCGCCTCGCTGCGGCCGGGCTCCGGCCCGTCGAGGCCGTCGCCCCGGCCGTCGACGGGGAACCCCATGCACTACCTCACCTCTCGGCCCGCCGCTCACCGTGGGTGGCGGGCCGTCACTGACAGCGTCTCAACCATGGCGGCCTTGGCAGAGCCTGTCTCCGCATGGGCCGACGGGTGCGCGCCGCCGGACGATCAAGGGTACTGCCCGCTCCGGGCGGGACGCAGCCTGTTGACGGCACAACAATTCGGAGGGAGGGCGGGCGGCGGGCCCGAGCGCCGGGTTTTCGCGCCACGGACACCCGTTCGGGCGAACAACAGGTGAATGGGTTCGGTCGGCGGGCGGGGGTTGGGGAGTATGCGACATGTGCCGTACGTGTGCCGTGCGTCACGCCGAGGGCGGTCCGCACATGCCGGGGCCCGCCCCCGGGCAGATCCGAGGGAGCGCCAGTTCCCCCACGGAGCAAGGAAGTTGAGGTCCCCCATGCAGGTCTGGCCAGGGCAGCCCTACCCGCTCGGCGCCACGTACGACGGGGCCGGGACCAACTTCGCGGTGTTCTCCGAGAGCGCGGACCGGATCGAGCTGTGCCTGCTGGACGAGGACGGCTCGGAGACGGCGATCGAGCTGCGGGAGACGGACGCCTTCGTGCGGCACGCCTACCTGCCGGGCGTCCAGCCCGGCCGGCGGTACGGCTTCCGGGTGCACGGCCCGTACAACCCGGGGCTCGGTCAGCGGCACAACAGCGCCAAGCTGCTGCTGGACCCGTACGCCAAGGCGATGAGCGGGGACATCGACTGGGACGAGTCGGTGTACGGGTACCACTTCGGCGCGCCGGAGCGCCGCAACGACCTGGACTCGGCGCCGCACACCATGCACTCGGTGGTGATCAACCCGTACTTCGACTGGGGCACCGACCGGCCGCCGCGCACCGACTACCACCGCACGGTGCTGTACGAGGCCCACGTGAAGGGCCTGACCCGGCTGCACCCGGACATCCCGGAGGAGATCCGCGGCACGTACGCGGCGCTGGCCCACCCGGCGCTGATCGAGCACCTGGCGAAGCTCGGCGTGACGGCGATCGAGCTGATGCCGGTGCACCAGTTCGTCCGGGACCACCGGCTGCGCGACCTGGGCCTGTCGAACTACTGGGGCTACAACACCATCGGGTACTTCGCGCCGCACTCCTCGTACTCGTCGACGGGCGACCGCGGGCAGCAGGTGCAGGAGTTCAAGTCGATGGTGAAGGCGCTGCACGCGGCGGGCATCGAGGTGATCCTCGACGTGGTCTACAACCACACCGCGGAGGGCAACCACCTGGGCCCGACGCTGTCCTTCCGGGGGCTGGACAACGCCTCGTACTACCGGCTGTCGGCCAAGGACCGCCGCTTCTACGAGGACACCACCGGCACCGGCAACAGCCTGCTGATGCGCAGTCCGCACGTACTCCAGATGATCATGGATTCGCTGCGCTACTGGGTCACCGAGATGCACGTCGACGGCTTCCGCTTCGACCTCGCGGCGACCCTGGCCCGGCAGTTCCACGAGGTCGACCGGCTGTCCTCGTTCTTCGACCTCGTCCAGCAGGACCCGGTCGTCTCCCAGGCCAAGCTGATCGCCGAGCCGTGGGACCTGGGCGAGGGCGGCTACCAGGTCGGCAACTTCCCGCCGCTGTGGACGGAGTGGAACGGCATGTACCGCGACACCGTCCGCGACCTGTGGCGCGGCGAGAACGCGACGCTCGCCGAGTTCGGCTCCCGGCTGACCGGCTCCTCCGACCTCTACCAGGACGACGGCCGCCGCCCGATCGCCTCCATCAACTTCGTCACCTGCCACGACGGCTTCACCCTGCGCGACCTGGTCTCCTACAACGAGAAGCACAACGAGGCCAACCACGAGTCCAACCGGGACGGCGAGTCGCACAACCGCTCCTGGAACTGCGGCGCCGAGGGCGAGACGAAGGACGAGGCGGTGCTGGAGCTCAGAGCCCGCCAGCAGCGCAACTTCATCGCCACCCTGATGCTGTCGCAGGGCGTGCCGATGCTGGCGCACGGCGACGAGTTCGGCCGCACCCAGCAGGGCAACAACAACGCCTACTGCCAGGACAACGAGATCACCTGGGTCGCCTGGCCCGAGCGCGGCGGCGCCGCCGCGCAGCTGCTGGAGTTCACCCAGGGCATGATCTGGCTGCGCCGCGACCACCCGGTCTTCCGCCGCCGCCGCTTCTTCCACGGCCGCCCGGTCTCCGGCACCCACGACGACCTGACCGACATCGCCTGGTTCACCCCCGGCGGCGAGGAGATGACCGAACAGGACTGGTCGACCAGCTACGCCAAGTCGCTCTCCGTCTTCCTCAACGGCAACGCCATCTCCGAGCCGGACCGCCGCGGCGGGAAGATCGTCGACGACTCCTTCCTGCTGATGTTCAACGCCCACTCCGAGCCCCTGGAGTTCAGCGTCCCCGCCGGGCACGGCGAGGCCTGGCAGGTCGCCGTCGACACCGCGCTGCCCGTGCTGCCCGCCCGCGGCACCGGCACCCGGGTGAAGGCCGGCGACTCGCTGTGGCTCACCGACCGCTCGCTCATGGTGCTGCAGCGACCCGCGTGACGGGCGAGGCGTCCCCGGCGGCCGGGGTGGGCCATTCGTGCCACCCGGGCCATAGCCGGGCCCGGGCCCGGGTAGGGATCAGCCCATGACGTCCGCCGCCGCACATCCTCCGACGGCCAGTTACCGGCTCCAGCTCCAGCCGGGCTTCACCCTGCACGACGCCGAGCGCGCGGTGCCGTACCTGGCCGCGCTCGGCGTCTCGCACCTGCACCTCTCCCCGCTGCTGGAGGCCGCGCCCGGCTCCACCCACGGCTACGACACCGTCGACCACAGCCGGATCAGCGAGCAGCTCGGCGGCGAGACGGCACTGATCGCCCTGGCCGAGGAGGCGCACCGGCACGGGCTGGGGCTGATCGCCGACGTGGTGCCCAACCACATGGCGCTGCCCGTCCCCGAGCAGCTCAACCAGCCGCTCTGGCAGGTGCTGCGGGACGGCCCCGACTCCCGGTACGCGACCTGGTTCGACATCGACTGGACGGCACAGCCCGGCCCGTCCGACGCACCGGGCCGCGGCCGGCTGCTGCTGCCGCTGCTCGGCGACCGGCTCGGCGCCGTGCTCGGCCAGCTGGTGATCGACGGCGACGTGCTCCGCTACCACGACCACGCCTTCCCGCTGCGCCCCGGCACCGCGCACCTGCCGCTGCCGGACCTCCTCGACCGCCAGTGGTACCGGCTGGCCTGGTGGCGGCTGGCCAGCAGCGAGCTGAACTACCGGCGGTTCTTCGCGATCAACGACCTGATCGCGGTGCGGGTGGAGGTGCCGGAGGTCTTCCAGGCCACCCACGGCGTGCTGCTGCGGCTGCACGGCGAGGGCGTGCTGGACGGCTTCCGGATCGACCACCCGGACGGCCTTGCGGACCCGCGCGGCTACCTGCGGCGGCTGGCCGAGGCCACCGGCGGGGCGTACACGGTGGTGGAGAAGATCCTCACCGGCGGCGAGCGGCTGCCGCAGGACTGGGCGTGCGCGGGCACCACCGGCTACGACGCGCTGCGCCGCATCGACGGCGTCCTCACCGACCACACCGGCGCCGAGCGGCTGGTCGCCGCCTACCAGCGGGACGTCGCCGACCGGACGGGTGCGGCGGAGGCCGCGCTGCGCGGTCGCGCCGAGCTGACCGGCCCGCGCGGGGAGCTCGCCGCCGAGGTCGACCGGCTGCTGCGGCTGGTCCGCCGGATCTGCGCCGCCGAGCCGGCCCTGGCCGACCACCCGCTGCCCGCCGTGCGCGACGCGCTGTGCGCGCTGCTCACCGACCACCCCGTGTACCGGCCGTACGTGGTGCCGGGCGAGACGGCGCCGGAGGAGGCCGTCGCCCACCTGGCCGGCGGCGCGGAGGGCAGCAGCGACCGGCTGCTGCGCGACCTCGCCCTCGGGCGGCTCGGGCGCAGCCCGGAGAAGGACGAGTTCTGCCGCCGGTTCGCGCAGACGACGTCCGCGGTCGCCGCCAAGGGCGTGGAGGACACCGCCTTCTACCGCTGGAACGCGCTGGTCTCGCTGAACGAGGTCGGCGGCGAGCCCGGCCGGCCCGGCCTGAGCCCGGCGGCCTTCCACCGCTGGTGCGCCGACCAGGAGCGGGACTGGCCGGACGGGATGACCGCGCTGTCGACGCACGACACCAAGCGCAGCGCGGACGCCCGGGCCCGGCTGGCGGTGCTCGCCGAGCTGCCGGAGGCCTGGGCGGCGGAGTGCGCGGCCTGGACGGCCGCGGCCGGGCCCTGCCCGGACCGCTCCACCGCGTGGCTGCTGTGGCAGACGATGGTCGCGGCCTGGCCGATCGGCGAGGAACGGCTCGTGCAGGTGGTGCTGAAGTCCGCCCGGGAGGCGAAGCTGCGCACCTCCTGGACGGAGCCGGACGAGGCCTTCGAGCGGGCGCTGACCGGCTACGCCCGCGGCGCGCTCGCCAACGCCGGGCTGTGCCCGCGGATCGCCGGGTTCGTCCAGCTGATCGCCCCGTACGCGCGGGTCAACACGCTGGCGGCGGCCCTGCTGCACCTGACCGTGCCCGGCGTGCCGGACGTGTACCAGGGCAGCGAAGAGCCGCTGTACACGCTCGTCGACCCGGACAACCGGGCGCCGGTCGACCTCGGGGCGCTGGCCGTGCGGCTGACCGACTCGACGGTCGACCGCGGCGGCGACCTCGCCCGGGAGAAACTCCACCTGACCACCACCGCGCTGCACCTGCGCCGCAGCCGCCGGCTCGGCGCGTACCGCCCCCTGCCCGCGGCCGGGGCGCAGGCCGGGCACCTGCTGGCGTTCTTCCGCGGTTCCGGCGTGATCGCCGCGGTGACGCGGCTGCCGTACGGGCTGCAGCGGGCCGGCGGCTGGGGCGACACCGTGCTGGAGCTGCCCGAGGGCCACTGGACGGACGAGCTGACCCAGCGCCGCTACGAGGGCGGGCCGCTGCCGGTCTCCTGGCTGCTGGAACGCCACCCGGTCGCACTGCTCACGGAGGGCCGTTGACCACGTACCGAGTCTGGGCGCCCGAGGCGGACATGGTGGAGGTGGAGGTCGACGGCAGGCCGCACCCGATGGCCCGGGAGGGCGACGGGAGCAGCGGCTGGTGGCGGGGCGAGGCGCCGGCCGGCGACTACGGCTTCCGGCTGGACGGCGGCCGGGCGCTGCCCGACCCGCGCTCCCCGCGCCAGCCGGACGGCCCGGACGGGCTGAGCCGGGCGGTCGACCACGCCGCGTTCCGCTGGTCGGACACGCCGTGGCGCGGGCGGCCGCTGCCCGGCGGGGTGGTGTACGAGCTGCACGTGGGCACCTTCACCCCGGCGGGGACGTTCGAGGCGGCGGCGCAGCGGCTGGACCACCTGGTGGCGCTGGGGGTGGACTTCGTCGAGCTGATGCCGGTCTGCCCGTTCCCGGGCCGGTACGGCTGGGGCTACGACGGGGTGTCGCTGTGGGCGGTGCACGAGCCGTACGGCGGGCCGGACGGCCTGAAGCGGTTCGTCGACGCGGCGCACCGCAAGGGGCTGGGCGTGGTGCTGGACGTGGTGCACAACCACCTCGGCCCGTCCGGCAACTACCTTCCGGTGTACGGGCCGTACTTCACCGACCGGCACCACACGCCGTGGGGCTCCGCGGTGAACCTGGACGCGCCGGGCTCGGACGAGGTGCGGCGCTACCTGATCGGCAGTGCGCTCGGCTGGCTGCGGGACTACCGGATCGACGGGCTGCGGCTGGACGCGGTGCACGCCCTCGCCGACGACCGGGCCCTGCACTTCCTGGAGGAACTCGCCACCGAGGTCGAGAAGCTGGCCGAGGCGACCGGCCGGCCGCTGTTCCTGGTCGCCGAGTCCGACCTCAACGACCCGCGCACCACCGCCCCCCGGGAGGCCGGCGGCCTGGGGCTGACCGCCCAGTGGAGCGACGACTTCCACCACGCCCTGCACGCCCTGCTCACCGGCGAGTCCGGCGGCTACTACGCGGACTTCGCCGCGGACCCGTACGCGGCCTGCGCCAAGGCGCTCACCCGGGGCTTCTTCCACGACGGCAGCTGGTCCTCCTTCCGCGGCCGCTCGCACGGCCGGCCGTTCCCGTCCGGGTACGGGCACCGGCTGCTCGGCTACGCCCAGACCCACGACCAGATCGGCAACCGGGCCGCCGGGGACCGGCTCTCCGCGACGCTCTCCCCCGGGCGGCTGGCGGCGGGCGCGGCGCTGGTGCTGACCTCGCCGTTCACGCCGATGCTGTTCATGGGCGAGGAGTGGGGGGCGAGCACCCCCTGGCAGTACTTCACCGACCACACCGACCCCGGCCTCGCCGAGGCCGTCCGGCAGGGCCGGCGGCGGGAGTTCGCCGCGCACGGCTGGCAGCCGGAGGACGTGCCCGACCCGCAGGCCCGCGCCACCGTGCTCGGCTCCACGCTCGACTGGTCGGAACGCACCCGGGAGCCGCACGCCGGGCTGCTCGACTGGTACCGGCGGCTGATCCGGCTGCGCCGCACCCATCCGGAGCTGACCGACCCGGACCTCGGCGCCGTACGGGTGGCGTACGACGCCGCGGAGCAGTGGCTGGTGGTGCACCGCGGGCCGTACCGGGTGGTGGTGCACCTGGGCACCGGCGGCCCGCGGCGGATCACCCTGGACCGGCCCTACGCACGGACCCTCGCCCTGTACGGCGACTGCTGGCCCGAGTCCGACGGCTCCCTGCACCTGGCGGCGGAGTCGACCGCCGTCCTGCAGGTCGCTTAGAGCGGCCACCGGGGGCCGCCCACTGCTCGGTCGGGTGCCCCTACTCCGGCTTGCAGACGACGAAGCGCTTGTACGGGTGGCGGCCGGGGCGGTCGCCGATCTCCCGGCAGGCGGCCTGCAGCTCGTGCAGGTCGGCGACGGAGAGCTCCAGCGGCGGCTCGTCAGGCTGGTGGGTGGTGCCGAGCGGGTAGTCGGTGCCCGGCTCGGTGGTCATCTCGATGTGGCAGCCGAGCACGTGGGTGACCTCGCGGGTGGCGGCGAACTCCACCAGGCGGTCGACGGTGCGCGTGAAGGCCGGCCAGTCGCCGACGTACAGGCGGCCCGGGTAGACGGTGTCGCCGGTGAGCAGGAAGCCCGTCCGCGGGTCGAAGTAGGTGACCGAGGCCGCGTGGTGGCCCGGGGTGGCGAGGCACTCCAGCACCCGGCCGCCCAGGTCCAGTGCCCGGCTCTCCTCGCCCCGGAAGCCGAACCAGGCGAGCGCCTCGCCGGCGGGCACCAGCTCGGTGTCCGGCCGGCCGGCGAACTGGCCGTCGCCCGCCGTGTGGTCGCCGTGCCCGTGGCTGTGCAGCACCAGCAGCGGCAGGCCCGGGCTGCGGCGCTCGATCAGCTCGTCCACGGTGCGGCGCAGCGGCAGGTGCGCCGGGTCGGCGGTGGCACCGGTGTCGATCAGCACGGCCCGCTCGGTGCCGAACAGCAGGTACAGGAAGGGCGCCTCGTAGTGGACGGCCTTGTTCTGCCGCAGGATGTACGTCGCCTCGTCGACCTGGTGGACCTGCAGGTCGGGGTCGGTGTTGTGCTTCGAGGACGTCGATCCGTGGATCCAGCGGACGTCCAGCGGCGTGCGGTACTGCGCGGTCATGGCATCCCCCTTCGTCCGCGAAGCTACCAGGGGCCGGGCCCGCTCAGCGGAGGAAGGCGGCGATCCGGGCGCGCAGGCCGGCCGCGTCGAGGCCGTAGGCGGCGAGGTGCTCGGGGATCGACCCGTAGTGGCGGTGCTCCTCGCGCGGGACGCCGAGGGCGAGGACGCGGTGCGGCAGGTCGGCGAGTGCGCCGTGGGCGGCATTGGCGGAGGTGCCGGCCAGGTACGGCTCGACGAGGACGACGTCGGCCCGGTCGCCGAGGGCGGCGCGCAGCCCGGTGGCGTCGAACGGCCGGATGCTCGCGGTGTACAGCACGGTGGTGTCGAGGCCCTCGGTGGCCTCCAGGACGGCGTCGAGCATGGGGCCGACGGCGAGGACCGTGCCGCGGCGGCCGGTGCGGACGGGCAGCAGGCGGCCGGGTTCGACCGGGTGGGCGGTGGCGTTCTGGTGGGCGGAGAGCCGCAGGTAGACCAGGCTGTCGCCGTCGGCGGCGGCGTGCCGCAGCAGGGCCTCGGCCTCGTCGGGGTGGCCGGGGACGTGGACCGTCCAGCCGGGCAGGGTGTCGAGCAGGGCGACGTCGCCGGGTGCCATGTGGGTGCGGCCGCCGGCCGGCCAGTCGTAGGAGCCGGCGGCGCTGACCAGGACGGCGCCGACGCCCTGGTGGACGAGGTCGAGCTTGACCTGCTCCCAGGGTCGTTCGATCAGGAAGCCGGCGAAGGTGTGGGCGATCGGGCGCAGCCCGGTGAGGGCGAGGCCCGCGGTGACGCCGATCTGCAACTGTTCGCGGATGCCGACGTTGACCACGCGGTCGGGGTGGCGGGCGGCGGCCGGGCGGAAGGCGTCGACGCCGATGTCGGCGAGGACGAGGACGAGCCGGGGGTCGTCGTCGAGGAGTTCGGTGGTGACGGCGGCGAAGCGTTCGCGCATGGTGTCCACGGGTGCGTGGCCTTTCTCGGGGTGGAAGTGTCCGGGGGTCGGGGTCAGTTCTTGGGTTCGACGCGGGCGACGACGGCGTGCGGGCGGCCGGGGTGCGGGGCGGTGAAGGCGGCGTGCAGGGCCCGGTGGTCGCGGCCGTCCACGGTGGCGGTGGACCAGCCCTCGGTGGCGAAGCGGGCCGCGATGCCGCCGTGCCAGCCGTGGGTGGCCGAGGAGTTGTCGATCACCACGGTGTGCAGCCGCTCGAGGCCGGCGGCGCCGGCGAAGGCGACGGCCTCGTGGTTGCTGCCCTCGTCGAACTCGGCGTCGCCGACGAGCACCCAGACGGCCGGGTCGGTGCGGCCCTGGGCGCGCAGGCCGAGTGCGGTGCCGACGGCCAGCGGCAGTCCGTGGCCGAGCGAGCCGGAGGCGATCTCGGCGCCGGGCACCAGCAGCCGGTCCGGGTGGTGGCCGAGCGGGGAGTCGTACGCGCCGAAGCTCGGCAGCACGGCCTCGTCCAGGAAGCCCTTGGCGGCGAGGACGGCGTAGTAGGCCATCGGGCCGTGGCCCTTGGAGAGCAGGAAGCGGTCCCGGTCGGGGTCGTCGGCGGTCTGCGGGGTGACGCGCAGGACGCGGTCGTAGAGCACCCAGAGGGCGTCCAGGGTGGAGGTGGCGGCGGGGCCGTGCTTCTCGTCGCCGGTCATCAGGCCCATCAGGGCGGGCAGGCCGGTGAACCCGTACGGCCGCGGCCGGGTGGTTGCGGTGGTCATGCCGACCAGCCTGCAAGTTGAAGTCGGCTTCAGGTCAAGCGGCTATCCTCGGCCGCATGGGACCCACCCGGCACGACCTGCTGACCATCGGGCAACTGGCCGCCCGCAGCGGCCTCGCCCCCTCGGCGCTGCGCTACTACGAGCGGATGGGGCTGATCTCCGCCGAGCGCACCGCGGGCAACCAGCGCCGGTACGCCCGTGCGACGCTGCGGCGGATCGCCTTCGTCCGGGCGGCGCAGCGGGTCGGCCTGTCGTTGGAGGAGGCGCGCACCGCGCTGGACCGGCTGCCGGAGGACCGGGCGCCGAGCACCGCCGAGTGGAGTGCGGTGGCCGTCACCTGGCACGAGCGGATCGACCGGCAGATCGAGGAACTGGAGCTTCTGAAGCGGAAGTTGACCGGTTGCATCGGCTGCGGCTGCCTGTCCCTGTCGCGCTGCGCGCTGTACAACGCGGGCGACCGGGCGGCGGCGGCCGGCCCCGGCGCCCGGTACCTGCTGACCCGGGACCCGGCGGGCGGCCCCGAGCCGGGCCCGGCGGAGGGGACGGGCTGACGGGCCTTCGTGCCGGGCTCCTGACCGGTGTGCGGGACGGCGGGCCTGATCGGGCGTTCGGCCGCTGGGGGCACGTGCTGCCCGTCTATGCTGCCGGGGTGAGAGTCGAACGGCTTCGGGGAGAGCGGACATGACCGAGCATCAGGACATATCGCTGGACTGGATGTCCGGCGGCGGCGAGGCGCACGTACCGGTCGACCTGCGCCCGGAGGTCCCGCACCCGGCCCGGATGTACGACTACTACCTGGGCGGCAAGGACAACTTCCCGGCGGACCGCGAGGCCGCGGAGAAGGTGCTGGCGCTGAGCCCGCTGGTTCGGATCAGCGCGCTGGCCAACCGGGCGTTCCTGCAGCGGGCGGTGCGCCACCTCGCCGAGGCCGGGGTGAAGCAGTTCCTGGACATCGGCACCGGCATCCCGACCGCGGGCAACACCCACGAGACGGCGCAGTTGCTGCACCCGGACGCCCGGGTGGCGTACGTGGACAACGACCCGATCGTGCTGGTGCACAGCCGGGCGCTGCTGGCCGGCTCCAGCCGCGGCACGGTCACCGTCACCCAGGCCGACCTGCGCGACCCGGCGAAGATCCTGGCCGACCCGCAGGTGCGCGAACTGCTGGACCTGGGGCGTCCGGTGGCGCTGCTGCTGTTCGCGGTGCTGCACTTCGTGGACGAGGCGGACGACCCGTACGGCATCGTGCGGACGCTGGTGGACGCGCTGCCGTCCGGCAGCCACCTGGCGATCTCGCACGCCACCGGGGACTTCGCGCCGCCCGCCGAGGCGGCCAAGGGCCCGGCGATCTACCGCAGCGCCACGGCGCAGCTGAGCATGCGCAGCAAGGACCGGGTGCTGAAGTTCTTCGACGGGCTGGAGCTGCTGGAGCCGGGCCTGGTGACGGCTCCGCTGTGGCGGCCGGACACGGCGCCGTCGCCGACCGACGCCGAGGTGGGCATCTGGGCCGGAGTGGGCCGCAAGGCCTGAGCCACCGGCCGGCGCCCGTGCCCTCGGGGGGTACGGGCGCCGTGCCGTTCCGTGCGGCGGGGGCGGTTCACTTGACGGAGCCGGCCATCGCGCCCTGCACGAAGTAGCGCTGGCAGGAGAAGAACACGGCGACCGGCACCAGCAGCGACAGGAAGGCGCCGGGGGCGAGGACGTCGAGGTTGCTGCCGAACTGCCGCATCTGGGACTGCAGCAGGACGGTGAGCGGCTGGGAGCCGCTGCCGGCGAAGACCAGCGCCACCAGCATGTCGTTCCACACCCAGAGGAACTGGAAGATCGCCAGGGAGGCGAGGGCGGGCACGGCGAGCGGCAGGGCGAGCCGGCGGAAGATCGTCCACTCGCCGCAGCCGTCGATCCGGGCGGCCTCCAGGAGCTCCTGCGGGATCTCCAGGAACTGGTTGCGCAGCAGGAAGACGGCGAACGGCAGCCCGTAGGCGACGTGGAAGAGCACCACGCCGGGGACGGTGCCGAACAGGCCGACGGCGCCGAGCAGCCGGGCGACCGGGATGAGGCCGATCTGCACGGGGACGACCAGCAGGCAGACGACCACCAGGAAGAGCCAGTCCCGGCCGGGGAAGTCCAGCCAGGCGAAGGCGTACCCGGCGAGGGCGGCGAGGGCGACGGTGAGCGCGGTGGCGGGCACCGAGATCAGCACGGTGTTCCAGAACGCGCCGAGCACCTCGCCGCCGCCGAGCAGGGCGGTGTAGTTGTCGAGGGTGAGCGTGGCGGGGCGGGCGAGCGCCGTCCACCAGCCGGAGGCGGCGCTGTCCTCCTTGGGCCGCAGCGAGGTGACGAGCAGGCCGACGGTGGGCATCAGCCAGAGCGCCGCGGCGATCAGCAGGACGGCCTGGACGGCGCCGCTGCGGGTGCGGGCGGCGAGCCTGGCGGCGAGGCCGGGCCGCGGCGGCCGGGCGGCCGCTGCGGAGTCCGACGCGGGGCGGGTGAGCAGCTCGGTCATCGGGTGCTCCTGCGGAAGCGGCGGATGTTGAGAACCATGGCGGGCACCACGAGCAGCAGCAGGAGCACGCCGAGGGCGCTGCCGAGGCCCTGGTCGTTGCCGCCGCCGAAGGAGACCAGCCACAGGCGCAGGGCGAGCACGCCGGCGTCCTGCTGGACGGGGCCGGGGGCGATGACGAAGACCAGGTCGAAGATCTTCATCACGTTGATGACCATGGTCACCAGGACGACGCCGAGGACGGGGGCGAGCTGGGGCACGGTGATCCGGCGGAAGATCTGCCATTCGCCGGCGCCGTCCATCCGGGCGGCCTCCAGGGTCTCCCGGGGGAGGTTGGCGAGTCCGCCGGCGATGACGACCATGGCGAAGCCGGCCCAGATCCAGACGTAGGCGCCGATGACCGCCGGGGTGACGAGTCCGGGGCCGAGCCAGGCGATGCCGCGGTAGGGGGCGGCGAAGTTCGCGGCGGGCAGGTCGACCGTGCCGCTCGTACGGCCGGGGAAGCGGAAGGATCCGTCGGCGGCCGTGGTGGTGGTCGCCACGGCCCTGCCGTCGTCGAGGAGGCGGACGGTGATGCCGGGCAGTCCGCGCTCCCCCGGGTCGATCGCGCCGGGGGTGCCGCCGCCCGGGGTGACGTCGAGGTACACGGTGCCGTGGACGCCGCCGTCGGCGGCGGAGGCGGCGGGTGCGGCTGCGGGCCTGGCGGCGGCCGGCAGGGTGGCCGGTTTGATGCCGACGAGCGGCACGGTGACGGCGGTGCCCGGCCCGGTCGCGGCGGTGCGCACGGAGCCGTCGGGTGCGGTGGCGGGCCCGCCGGGGCGGGGCCGGGCGCCGGGGTAGGACGGGTCCGGGTCGAAGGTGTCGTGGACGGCGACCGCGGCGGCGTTCAGGACGCCGCGCTGCGGGTCCTGCTCGTAGACGAGCCGGAAGGTGATGCCGGCGGCGAGGAAGGAGATCGCCATCGGCATGAACACCAGCAGCTTGAAGGCGGTGCCCCAGCGGACCTTCTCGGTGAGCACGGCGAAGACCAGGCCGAGGCCGGTGACCAGGGCGGGGGCGACGGCCACCCAGATCGCGCTGTTGCGCAGCGCGGTGAGGGTGGCGTCGTCGGCGAACGCGGCCCGGTAGTTGCCGAGCCCGACGAAGCCGGAGCCGGAGGCGTCGAAGAGGCTGCGGACCACGGACCAGCCGATGGGGTACAGCACCAGTGCGCCGAGCAGGGCGAGGGCGGGCAGCAGGAAGACCAGGGCCAGGCCCCGGCGCCGCAGGGCGGCGCCGGAGCTCCGGGGACGGGTGGGTGTCCTCATGGTTCGGTCCGTCAGCCCTTGTACGCGGCGGCCGCGGCGGCTTCGAGGCGCTGGGCGGTGCCGTTGACGTCGGCGGGGTTCGCCAGGAAGTCCTGGAGGAGCTTCCACTCGCCGCTGCCCTGGGTGCCGCCGAAGGCGGCGGGGGCCTGGTCGGAGAGGTCGAAGCGGAAGCCGTCGGCGGCGGCGATCAGCGACTGGGCGGTCTGCCGGGTGGTCTCGTCGGGGTAGGCGGCGGGCTTGAGCGCCTTGTTGGGCGAGAGGAAGCCGCCGGCGCCGGCCCAGACCTCGGCGGCCTCGGGGGTGGCGAGGTATTCGAGCAGGCGCTGGGCGGCGTCCTTGTGCTTGGCGTCCTTGAGGACGACCGCGGCGTCGCCGCCGCCGACCACCGGGGGCTTCCCGCCGCCGACGGCCGGGAACGGGAAGAACCTGGCGTCCTCGCCGACCTTCTTCTTCAGTTCGCCGGAGACGACGGCGCCGACGAAGTCGCCCTCGTAGACCATGGCGGCGGCGGGCTTGTCGCCGAACACGGCCTGGACGGACTCGGGGAAGTCGGTCTGCAGGGCGCCCTTGCCGCCGCCGGCGACGAGCTGCGGGTCTCCGAAGAGCTTGCCGAGGGTGGTGAGGGCGGCGACCACGGTCGGGTCGGTCCACGGGATTTGGTGCTTGGCGAGCTTGTCGTAGTTCTCGGGGCCGGCCTGGGAGAGGTAGATGTTCTCGAACCAGTCGGTGAGCGGCCAGCCGGCCTCGCCGGCGACGGAGAAGGCGGGCAGACCGGAGTCGGAGACGGTGCGGCCTGCGGTGAGCAGCTCGTCGAAGGTCGCGGGCGGCTTGACGCCGGCCGTCTCCAGGGCCGAAGGGCTGTACCAGACGGTCGACTTGTGGGCGGCCTTGAAGTACAGGCCGTAGAGGGTGCCGTCGACGGTGCCGTAGTCGGCCCAGATCTTGGCGAAGTCCTGGTGGAGGTGGTCGGCGACGGCGGGGGCGAGCGGTGCCAGCCAGCCCTTGCGGGCGAACTGCTGGAGGACGCCGAGCTGGGGCATCATCACGACGTCCGGCGGGTCGCCTCCCTCGATCTTGCTGCCGACGAGGGTGGAGACGTTGTCGCCGGTGGAGATGTAGACGGTCTTGGCGCCGGTCTTGGCGCTGAAGGCGTCCAGGACCTTCTGGAAGTTCTTCTGCTCGACGCCCGTCCAGGCGGCGGCGACGCTGACGGTCTGTCCGTCGAGCGGCTTGGCGGTGGCGTTGTCGGCGGCGGTGCCGGAGCTGCCGCAGGCGGTGGCCGTGGCGGCCAGTCCGAGGGTGGCCGCCAGGGCGGTGGCCGTTCGCAGGAATCGCATGGTGGTGTCCTCTCGTCGGCGCCCGGCCGGGGCCGGACGCCGTGCGGGGGTGGGGCCGGCCGTGGGCGGCCGGTCTGCCGGTGGAGGAGTGCCGTGGGTGCCCGCCCCGCCGCCGCGCAGGTGCGTGGCGCAGCGGGCGGCGGGGCGGGCTCGGCCGTGTGGGCGGCCGGCGCCGCGCGGGGAGGCAGGTCGCGCGGACGTTTCGGGGGGTGGCCCGTCCCGCGGGGGCGGGTGGGAGCCGCGGGGCGGGCCGACGGCCGCCGCACCGGTGAGGTCCGGGGCGGCCGGGGCCGCGGGTGTGGGCGCGCGGCCCGTTCGGGGTTGTTCCGGAAGGGTGGTGACGTTGCGTCAGAGCTTGGCGTTGCCGGCGATCCACCAGGCGGCGGTGGCCGCGGGCAGGGTGCAGGGCGGGCAGGGGCCGCTGGCGAGCAGCGGTTCGCCGTCGACGGGGGCCAGGGCGGGTTCGTCGCCGAAGTTGACGGCGCAGATCAGGCCGTCGCCGCGGACGAAGGCGAGGACGCCGGGCGGGGTGTCGATCCAGCGCAGGGTGCCTTCGCCGAGCTGGGGCAGGACGCGGCGCAGGTGGAGCGCCTCGCGGTAGAGGTGCCAGGCGGAGCCGGTGTCGGCGAGGGCGCGTTCGGCGGTGTGGGCGGCGAAGTGGGTGGGCTGCGGCAGCCAGGGCTGCTTGGCGCCCTCGGGGGCGAAGCCGAACGGGGGCTCCTGCCCGGACCAGGGCATCGGGATGCGGCAGCCGTCCCGGATGCCGGTGCGGTTTCCGGTGCGGTGGTAGATGGGGTCGGTGAGGGCCTCGTCGGGCAGGTCCTCGACCTCGGGGAGGCCGAGTTCCTCGCCCTGGTAGAGGTAGGCGGCGCCGGGCAGGGCGAGCATGAGGAGGGCTGCGGCGCGGGCGCGGGCGGCGCCGGTGAGCGGGTCGTCGGCGCCGAAGCGGGTGGTGGTGCGGACCTGGTCGTGGTTGTTGAGCACCCAGGTGACGGTGGATCCGGTGGCGGCGATGTCGCGGACGGCGTCGTCGACGACCCGGTGCCAGTGGGCGGCGTCCCAGGGGGCGTGCAGCAGGTGGAAGAAGAAGGCCTGGTGGAGTTCGTCGGGGCGCAGGTAGGCGGCCTGTTCGGCGGCGGTGGGCACGGAGGCCTCGCCGACGAGGAGGCGTTGGCGGCCGTCGCGGGCGGTGTACTCCTCGCAGACGGCCCGCCACCGGCGCCAGATGCCGTGCACCTCGGGCTGGTTCCAGGCGAGCGGGTTGACCGAGTCGCGGGTGCGTTCATCGGCCTCCGGGTCGGGCGAGTCGGGCAGTTCGGGGTGCTTGAACAGGCCTGCGGCGACGTCGATCCGGAAGCCGTCGGCGCCGCGGTCGAGCCAGAAGCGCAGGATGCGTTCGAACTCGGCGGCGACCTCGGGGCGGCGCCAGTTGAGGTCGGGCTGTTCGGGGGTGAACAGGTGCAGGTACCACTGGCCCGGACTGCCGTCGGCCTCGCGGATGCGGGTCCAGGCGGGGCCGCCGAACATCGCGCGCCAGTTGTTGGGCGGCAGTTCGCCGCCCTCGCCGCGGCCGTCGGCGAAGTGGAAGAGCGCGCGCTCGGGGCTGCCGGGTGCGGCGCGCAGGGCGGCCCTGAACCACGGGTGCTCGCGGGAGCAGTGGTTGGGCACGACGTCGAGGATCAGTCTGAGGCCGAGCAGGCGGCAGTCCTCGGCGAGCAGGTCGAAGTCGTCGAGGCTGCCGAACAGCGGGTCGACGGCGCAGTGGTCGGCGACGTCGTAGCCGTGGTCGTGCTGCGGGGAGGCGTAGAACGGGTTGAGCCAGATGCCGTCCACGCCGAGGCGCTTGAGGTACGGGAGGCGGGTGCGGACGCCGGCGAGGTCGCCGACGCCGTCGCCGTCGGAGTCCTGGAAGCTTCGGAGGTAGACCTGGTAGACGACCGCGTCCCGCCACCAGCGGCGGTCGGGGCCGGCGGCCGGAGGGGCGGTGAGCAGGGCGCGGCCGGGGGTGGCCGGCGGGTCGCCCGGGGTGGGGGACGTGAGCATTCGTCACCTTCAGGGAGGACACGGCGGAGCGGCGCCGCGGAGGAGCACGGTCCCCACTCGCGCCGTCCCGGGCGGCGGGGATACATGCATGTTAGGTAGGTAACCGGGAGGAGTCCAGAGCCCTTGCATGCCGTAAACACGGACAAAACTTGATAGATGAGGGCAAAAATCGAGGGCCCGGATACTTAACAAGTAAGTATCCGGGCCCTCGTCGGGTCGGGATCGGCCTCAGCCGGTGATCGCCTTGAGGTCCGCGGCCATCCGCGCGACCGCCTCGTCCGCGCTGCTGCGCCCCAGCAGCGCGTCGTACGCCGCCGCGCTCACCGCCAGGCTCAGCTGCTGGTACTCCGGCGACGCCGGCCGCTGCACCGCGCCGTCCAGCGCCTGCCGGACGGCCGGCAGGTACGGATAGCGTCGCACCAGCTCCGGGTCGGTGTACAGGTCCGCCCACACCGGCGGCAGACCGCCCTCGGTGAGCACCCGGCGCTGCACGTCCCGGCCGGTCAGGAAGCGGATCAGCTCACGCGCCGTCCGCTGGTGCCGGGAGCCCGCGTTGACCGCCAGGTCCGAACCGCCGAGCACCGAGGTACCCGGGCCGTCCGGCCCCGGCAGCGGCACCACCCCGAACCGGCCGGCCACCGCCGACCCCGGCCCCTCCGCCAGCGGGTACGCGTACGGCCAGCAGCGCAGGAACAGCAGCCGCCCGTCCTGGAACGCCTGCCGGGACTCCTCCTCGCGGTAACCGAGCGCCGCCCGCGGGATCCAGCCCTCCCGCACCCCGCGCGACAGGAACTCCAGCCCCGCCCGGGCCTGCGGGCCGTCCACCGCGACCGCACCCCGGTCGTCCAGCAGCCGCCCGCCCGCCGAACCGACCGCCTCCGCGACGTTCACCGTCAGGCCCTCGTACGGCAACAGCTGCCCCGCGTAGCCGTCCAGACCGTGCCGCGGCGCCGCCTCCCGCGCGAGCCGCTCCAACTCGGCCCAGGTGCGCGGCGGCTGCGCACCCTCCGCGGCCAGCACGTCACTGCGGTAGTACAGCAGGCCGACATTGGTCGTGAACGGCACCGCGTACAGCTTCCCGTTCCAGTGCCCGGTGCCAACCGCGGCGGGCAGCAGCGAACCGGTCGGCGTCTGCGCCGGGTCCAGCGGCGCGATCCAGCCCTTCTCCGCGAACTCCGCCGTCCACACCACGTCCAGGTTGACCACGTCGAAGCGGTCGCTGCCCCGGGCCAGCCCCTCGGCGAGCTGCGCACGCACCTCGTCCGCCGCGTCCGGCAGCTCCACCAGCGTCGCCCGCTCCCCGGGATGGCCGGTGTTCCAACTGTCCAACAGCCCCTGCAGATAGCCGGCCCGGTCCCGGCCGGTCACCAGCGTGACCGGCCCGATCCCCGACTCGTCGCCGCGCTGTGCGTCCCCGTCGGGCAGCGAACACCCGCCCGCCAGCAGCACACCGGCCAGCAGCCCCGCCAACTTCCCAAGACTCCGACGGCGCACCGCACCGACCTCCACTCCGCCCGCCGATGGGCCAGACGGCCTGCCTCGCGTACCGTGTGACCTTGCCGGACCCTCGGGACCGGCCGGACGACACGCCAATGACCACAGAGTATGCCGGGCGAAGAAGGGAGGGGAGGGTCCGAGTGCGGCTACCGCTGCTCGCGCTGCTCGCCAAGGAGCCCGCCCACGGATACGAGCTGAAGCAGGCCCTTGAGCAGACCTTCGGCGCGGCGTACCCTCGTGCGAACATCGGCCAGGTCTACGTCACCCTCGGACGCCTGGAGAAGGCCGGCCTCATCGAAGGCCGGGACGTCGCCCAGGACGGCAAGCCCGACAAACGCGTCTACGCCATCACCGACACCGGCCGCCAGGAGGTGGCCAAGTGGCTCACCGAGCCCACCGAGGGGCCGAGGGTCCGCGACGAGTTCTTCCTCAAACTCGTCCTGGCACCCGAGACGCAGCTGGCCGACCGGCTGACGCTGATCAACAACCAGCGCCGGCACTATCTCAACGTCATGCGCGGCCTCAACCGGATGGCCGCCGAGGAACGCGGCAACCAGGTCTCCCAGCTCCTCATCGAGGGCGCCGTCCTGCACCTGCAGGCCGACCTCGACTGGCTGGAGCGCTGCCAGGAGGAACTCACGTGACAGGCCAGGACAACGCCGTCCCGGTGCTGCGCGCCACGGGGCTCGTCAAGACCCACCGGGCCGGGCGCGGCGGCGCCGAGGTGAAGGCCGTCCGCGGCGTCGACCTCACCGTCGAACGCGGCGACTTCGTGGCGATCACCGGCCCCTCCGGCGCCGGCAAGTCCACGCTGCTCCACCTCCTCGGCGGCCTGCGGCGCCCCGACGCCGGCGAGATCCACCTCGACGGCCGGCGCGTCGATACCCTCCGCGAGGCCGACTGGGCCGTCCTGCGCCGCCGCAGGATCGGCATCGTCTTCCAGACCGGCAACCTCGTCTCCGACCTCACCGTCGCCGACAACGTCGAACTGCCCGCCCTGCTCGCCGGCCAGAGCGCCCGCGCCGCCCGCGAACGCCGCGAGGAACTCCTCGCCGACCTCGGCCTCACCGACCGGGCCGCCGCCTCCCCCGCCGCCCTCTCCGGCGGCGAACGCCAGCGCGCCGCCCTCGCCCGCGCCCTCGTCAACGACCCCGACCTGCTGCTCGCCGACGAACCCACCGGCAGCCTCGACAGCCGCAGCGCCCGCGAGGTCCTCGCCCTGCTCACCCGCCACCACGCCCGCGGCCGCACCATCGTGCTCGTCACCCACGACGCCCGGGTCGCGAGCAGCGCCGACCGCGTGGTCAGCCTCTTCGACGGCCTGATCACCGACGACGCCCGCGTCACGGACACCCCGCCCGCCCGCGGCGTCGGCGACGTCCTCGACCTGGGCGGCTGATCCCGTGCGCGCCGCCCTCCGCTGGATACACGCGGACCTCGCCGCCAACCGGCTGCCCGCCCTGCTCGTCGTGCTCGCCACCGCCGGCGTCTCCGCCGCGCTGCTGCTCGCCGGCGCCCTCCTCAACAACGTCACCGGGCCCTGGCAGCGCCAGTTCGCCCGCGCCGACGGCGCCCACGTGTGGATCGAGACCCGCACCGAACACGCCGACACCGCACTCGCCCTGCTGCCCGGCGTCACCGCGATCGCCGGCCCCTACCCCACCGCGACCGCCACCGTCACCGCCCGCAACGGGCAGCCCGTCACCGGCCCCGCCCTCCCCCTCGCGCTGCGCGCCGCCGACCCGCAGCCGCCCGCCGTCTCCACCCCGCTGCCCTCCTCCGGCAGCTGGCTGGACACCGCCCACCCCGACGGCATCGTCCTCGAACACTCCCTCGCCGCCGCCGCCTGGGCCCGCCCCGGCGACCTGCTCACCCTCCGCGGCCCCGACGGACAGGTGCACACCCTCACCGTCCGCGGCATCGCCGACAGCCCCGACCGCGCCCGCTACCCCGACCTGCGGCCCGGCCTCGCCTGGGTACTGCCGGGCACCCTCGACGCCGTCCAACCCGCCGCCGAACGCCGCGGCCACGCCGTCGGCCTGCGCCTCGCCCACCCCGCCGACGCCGACTACACCGCCCAGCGCGCCGTCACCGCCCTCGGCGGCGACACCGTCACCCGCGTCGCCACCTGGACCGACGCCCGCGACTCCCACGAACGCGAGAGCCGGCCCGCCGGCCTGCTGCTCGGCCTGTGCGGACTCGCCGCCCTCGCCGCTGCCGCCCTCGCCGTCGCCGGAGCGGCCGCCGGACGCATCGGCGCCCGCCTCGGTGACATCGCCACCCTCAAGGCCCTCGGCTTCACCCCCGCCGGCATCACCCGGATGTTCGTCCTCCAGCACCTGCTGCTCGCCGGCGCCGGACTCTTCCTCGGCGGCATCGGCGCCCTCACCGCCGCCGCCCTGTTGCCCGCCCTCGCCCCCGAACCCGGCGTCTCCACCACCCCCTGGTCGCTCTGGCAGGCCGTCTTCGGCAGCGGACCGCTCGCCGTCCTCGCCGCCCCCGCCTGCCTGCTCACCGTCGCCCTCGCCTCCGCCCTGCCCGCCCTGCGCGCCGCCCGCGTCCCGGCCGTCCCGCCCGCCGACGGCGAACCCGCCGCGGACCGCCCGCCCCGCCCCGCCCGGCTCGCCCTGCTCCGCCGGATGCCGCCCGCCCTGGTGCTCGGCGTCCGCGGCGCCGTCCGCGGCCGCAGCCGCACCGCGCTCGCCGCCGTCCGCATCGCCGTACCGATCGTCGCCTGCACCCTCGCCCTCACCGCCTGGTCCACCCTGGACGGCCTCGGCCGCACCGCCACCGCCGGCTCCCCCGCCACCCTCACCGTCCGCGCCGCCGGACCCGCCGACCCGCTGCCCGCCGCCCTCGCCGCCGACCCCGCCGTCTCCGGCGTCCACCCCGGTGCCGAACGCGAAGCCCTCGCCCCCGGCCAGTCCGCCACCGTCACCCTGCGCGCCCTCGGCACCACCGACCGCCCCTACCCCTTCGACGTCGTCGAAGGCCGCCCCGTCCGCGCCGTCAACGAGGCCGTCGCCGGCCAGGGCGCCCTCGACCTGCTCGGCATCCGCGTCGGCCAGTGGGCCCGCGTCACCACCGACGGCACCCCGCGCATCCTCCACGTCGTCGGACGCGTCGTCGAACCCGACCGCGGCGGACGCATCGTCTCCACCGCCCTGGACACCCTCGCCGACGCGGCCACCGCCGACCCGCAGCCCGACTACTGGACGATCACCCTGCGCCCCGGCGCCGACCCCGGCCGGGTCTCCACCGCCCTCGCCACCGCCTTCCCCGGTCGGCTCGACGTCCGCCCCACCAGCGCCCCCTTCACCGGCCTCGCCACCCTGCGCGCCGCCGTCGTCGGCCTGGTCGCCCTGCTCGCCCTGATCACCCTCGCCGAACTGCTCACCGTCGCCGCCGCCGCACTGCGCGCCCACCGCCGCGACCTCGCCCTGCTGCGCACCATCGGCCTCACCCCGCGGCAGGCCATGGCCCTCGTGGTGACCCGCTGCGCCACGGTCGCCCTGCTCGGCGCCCTCCTCGGCACCGCCGTCGGCGTGCCCCTCGCCCTCGCCCTCATCGACGCCCAGGGCGCCGCCACCGGCGTCGGCGCCGGCCTCGCCCACACCCCGTCCGCCGCGGCCCTCGCCGCCCTCGTCCTCGCCGCGGTGGCGGCCGCCGCCGGGACCGCCGCCCTCCCCGCCCTCCGTGCCGCCCGCGAACCCGCCGGCGAGGCCCTCCACCGCATCTGACTGCGCATTTCTCCGCGCCCCGGGCGGTTGTCCGAAATACTTTGCGGTCGGATGTCGAGGACCGGTGTCCCGCTCCGACTGATGGGTGACAGCGTGCCGCAGGGGCACGCAGGACGGGGAGGACACCCGGAATGAAGTACGTCGCGATGATCTACGGCAACCAGGCCAAGTGGGACTCCTTCCCCGCCGAGGCGTGGCCGGAGGCGATCGCCAAGCAGGAGGCGTTCAACGCGAAGTACCGCGAGAGCGGCGAACTGCTCGGGGCGTACGGCCTCGCCGACGCCGCCGCCGCACAGCTGGTGCGCCGGAAGGACGGCGCCCCCGCCGTCACCGACGGCCCGTACCTGGAGACCAAGGAGTACATCGCCAGCTTCTACCTGCTGGACTGCGAGAACCTGGAGCGGGCGCAGCAGATCGCTGCCGACATGCCGTTCGCCGACGTCGATCCGGTGGAGCTGTGGCCGGTCCTGCACGAGTCCCGGGCAGACCTGTGATCCGTGTGCCCCACGAGGTGGAGGGCCTGCTGCGGGAGCTGGCGCCGCAGGTCCTCGCCGCGCTGCTGCGCCGCTACGGCACCTTCGACACCTGCGAGGACGCGGTGCAGGAGGCGCTGCTGGCGGCCGCCGTGCAGTGGCCGGAGCAGGGGGTGCCGGACAGCCCGCGGAGCTGGCTGGTGACGGTGGCCTCCCGCCGGCTGGTCGACCAGGTGCGCAGTGAGGCGGCCCGGCGCCGCCGGGAGGACGCGCTGGCACTGGCCACCCCGCAGTCCGCGCTGCTGTCGCACGCCGCGGACACCGCCCCGGCCGCGGACCTGGACGACTCGCTGGCGCTGCTGTTCCTGTGCTGCCGTCCGTCGCTGTCCGCGCCGAGCCGGATCGCGCTGACGCTGCGGGCGGTCGGAGGTCTGACGACGGCGCAGATCGCGGCGGCGTTCCTGGTGCCGGAGGCGACGATGGCGCAGCGGATCAGCCGGGCGAAGCAGGCGGTGCGGGCCGAGGGCGCCCGGTTGGCGCTGCCCGAGGGGGCGGAGGCGGCGGAGCGGTTGGCCGACGTCCGGCACGTGCTGTACCTGATCTTCAACGAGGGGTACACGGCGAGCGGGGGTGCCGATCTGACGGTGCCGGAGCTGTCGGCGGAGGCGATCCGGCTCACCCGTCTGCTGCACCGGCTGGTGCCCCGGGACGCCGAGACGGCGGGGCTGTTGGCGCTGATGCTGCTCACGGACGCCCGCCGGCCGGCCCGCACCTCGGCGGACGGCGGCCTGGTGCCGCTGGCGGAACAGGACCGCGGCCGGTGGGACGGCCGGCTCCTCGCCGAGGGCCTGGACCTGATCGGCCGTACGCTGCCGCGCGGAGAGGCCGGGCCGTACCAGGTGCAGGCGGCGATCGCCGCGGTGCACGCCGAGGCGGGCCGCACGGAGGACACCGACTGGCCGCAGGTCCTCGTGCTGTACGAACTGTTGGAGCGGTTCGGGCCGAACCCGGTGGTCACGTTGAACCGGGCCGTCGCGGTGGCGATGGTGCACGGCCCGGATGCCGGACTCGACCTGGTGGAGGCGCTCCGGGCGGACCGGCGGACGGCCCGCCACCACCGCGTACTCGCGACCCGTGCCCACCTGTTGGAGCTGCGGGGCGACCGGGAGGCCGCCGCGCAGGCGTACCGGGAAGCGGCGGCCCGGACGGCCGGTGCACCCGAGCGCCGCCACCTCGCGGCCCGCGCGCGAAGCCTGGAGGCCCCGGCCTGAAGCCGGTAGGGGCGCGTGGGGCAACCGCTCAGGGGCGCGGGGAACTGCGCAATTCGGATGCGGGCCACCGTACGGATCAGGGGTCGTCCCTGTCTGTCAGCACTACCGCCCCTATCGGTTGCCCAGCTGCTCCCAGACCTCGTGGACGCGGGTGGTCAGGGCGTCCAGCGAGCCGCTGTTGTCGATGACGATGTCGGCGACGGCGAGGCGCTCCTCACGGGTGGCCTGGGCGGCCATCCGGGCCTTCGCCTCGTCCTCGGCCATGCCCCGCAACCGCACCAGCCGCTCCAGCCGGACGTCGTCGGGCACGTCGACGACGACGACCTTCTCGTAGAGCGGGGCGAGCCCGTTCTCGGCGAGCAGCGGCACGTCGTGCACCACGATGTCGCCGGGCCCTGCGGCGGCTTCGAGTTCGGCGGAGCGGGCGCGGACGAGCGGGTGGACGATGGCGTTCAGGGCGGCGAGCCGGTCGGGGGCGCCGAAGACCAGCCGGCCGAGGGCGGGCCGGTCGAGCGAGCCGTCCGCCTGGAGCACCCCGGGGCCGAACTCGGCGGCGACGGCCCGCAGTCCGTCGGTGCCGGGGGCGACCACCTCGCGGGCGATCAGGTCGGAGTCCACGATCACCGCGCCGAGTGCCGCGAGCTGCCGCGACACCTCGCTCTTGCCCGCGCCGATCCCGCCAGTCAGTCCGATCCTCAGCATGGCGCCAGGCTACCGCCCGGTCACCTGTGGCCGTCGGCCGCTCCCCCGGCCGGTCGCGGCGGGGGGAACGCGGGTCGAACATCCGGCGGCGGTACGGCGAATTCCCTGCCGCCCGGGGAGCGAACGGGCAGGTGGGGCGTTCGACGCTGGTTAGGGTGCCGGGGAGCGTCCCACCCGAGAGGAGCACCGATGTCCCCCACCTGGCCCGCCGGTCCGAGGCGAGTGCTGGTCGTCGGCATCGACGGCGTCCGGCTCGACCTGCTGCCGTCGCTGCACACCCCGCACCTGGACGCGGTGGCCGCGGCGGGCTTCCTCGCCGGGGTGCAGGTGGACGAGGCGACGCCGACGATGTCCGGGCCGTGCTGGGCGACCGTGGTGACCGGTGTCGGGGTGGCCAAGCACGGCGTGTTCGGCAACCACTTCGGCGGCAACCGGCTGGACGTCTTCCCGGACTTCACCACCCGGCTGGCGGCCGTGCACCGGCGCCGGACCTTCGCGGCGGGCGGCTGGGAGCCGCTGTTCCTGGCCCGCAGCGGCGGCCCGCTGTTCGCGGCGCCCGGGCGGCTGGCGTACATCGCGCCGCTGGAGGACACCCCGGAGGCGTGGGAGGTCTGCGACGAGCGGGTGACCGCGGAGGCCGAGTACGTGCTGGGGCGAAGCGACGACGATCCGCAGGCCTCGTTCGTCTACCTGGGCGCGGTCGACGAGACGGCGCACTTCCTCGGCTGCGGCGAGGAGTACCGGCGCTCGGTGGAGACCGCGGACGCCCGGCTCGGCCGGCTGCTGGCGGCGGTCCGCGGCCGCGCCGGGTACGCCGGGGAGGAGTGGACGGTGATCGTGGTGACCGACCACGGGCACCTCGACGGCGGCGGCCACGGCGGGCGCACCGAGGTGGAGCGCACGGCGTGGATCGCGGCGTGCGGCCCGGGGATCGTCCCGGGCGGGCCGGTGCTGCCGCTGCACCACGCCGATGTGGCGGCGCACGTGTACGTGGCCCTGGAGATCGTGCCCGACCCGCACTGGACGCTGGACGGCCGTCCGTTCACCCCGGTCGCCGAGCCGGTCCCCGTGGCCTGACGGTCCGTCACGTCACAGTGCCTGCACCAGGTGGGCGTAGACCACCACGTTGCCCCGGTAGCCGGTGGCGCGGGTGTAGCCGCCCCCGCAGGTGATGACCCGCAGTTCGGGCCGGGCGGTGGCGCCGTAGACCCGGTCGTCGGGGAAGCCGTCCTTGGGGTGCACCTCGACGGCGTCGACCTCGAAGCGGGCGGTGGTGCCGTCGGCGCGCTGCACGTCGAGGGTGTTGCCGCGGTGCAGGGAGCCGAGCGCCCAGAAGACGGCGCGGCCGCGGTCGGTGTCGACGTGGCCGACCAGCAGGGCGTTGCCGGCGCTGCCGGGGGCGGCGCCGAGGCGGTACCAGCCGGCGAGGTTCCGGTCGGCCGCGGGCGGCACCTCGAGTCCGCCCGCCGGGCCTGGGCCGACGCCGGTGACAGGGGCGTCCACGCCGATCGCGGGGATGCGCAGCCGGGTCGGCACGGAGAAGGGCATCGCCACCTGCCCGGCCGCGGCGCGGGCGGCACCGGGGGTCGGGCCGGTGGGTGTCGGACGGGTGTCCGCGGGCCGGGCGTCGGCCGCGGGGGGCGCGGGCGGGGCCTCGGTGTGCGTGCCGTCGGCCACCAGCCAGGCGCCGACGGTCGCGGCGACCGTGGCCGTGGCGAGGCCTGCACGGGCCGCGCGGGTCATGGGCCGTCGCACCGTCGGCGCCTTTCTCGCACTGGGTTCGTCAGGCCCGGGCCGGGCGCCTGCGGCGCAGCGCGAGGGTGCCGCCGGCGAGGCCGGCCGCGAGCAGGGCCCCTCCGGCGGCGGTCTCCATGGGATCGGCACCGAGGGCGCCTCCCCCGCCTCCGGCGAGGGAGGGGCCCTTGGGCACGGGTGCGTTGGTGGTCGGGAACAGCTCCGGGCCGCAGGTGATGACCGCGGACGCGCTGCCGACGGTCACTTCGACCGTCCCGGCGCTCTTGGTGACGACCTTCGTCCCGGCGGGGGTGGTGAAGCTGGTGCCGGGGGCTCCCGGGATGCGCTCGCCGCCCTGGGTCTGCGCCACGCGGACGTCGCCGACTCCGGCGCAGGCGACGATGTCGCCGTTCACGAGCTCCAGACTGCCGCCCTCGGTACGGCCCTTGACGGGTGTCGCCGTGCCGCCGTCCGCGTGTGCGGTGGCGGCGCCTGCGGTGAGCATCGCGAGCACTCCGCAGGCCACGGCGGCGGCTGCACCAGCTCTCGTCCCGACCGACATCTGTCCTCCTCGCCCGTGGAGCCGCGACCGTTCCGCGGTCCCTGGTCCCAAAGGGTCCCGGAGCAAGGGCGGACATACCACCGCCAATCGGGTGTTTATAACGACAACTCGCATAATCCGCTTACGAATTGTCAGGGTGGCGGCGAAGCCGGCCCGACGGCGCCGGCCGCTCAGCCGAGGTCCAGCTGCTCCCCGGCGGCGAGTTGGGCGAACGGCGCCCCGGTGCCGGGGCCGCCCTCGCCGAGGAGACGGCCGTGCACCATCTGTCCGACATCGCTGAGCACCGCCTCGTGGATCGCCAACGCCCGGCCGGGGCCCGCCTCGCGGACGTAGTCGATGAGCTCCGACACCTTGGCCCACGGCCCGGCGATCGGCAGCAGCAGCACGTCGATCGGGTTCGGCGGCACGGTCAGCGCATCGCCCGGGTGGAAGACCCGCCCGTCCAGCAGGAAACCGATGTTGCCGACGCGCGGGATCTCGGGGTGGATGACCGCGTGCCACTCGCCGTGGACACTGACGCCGAGGCCGTTGATGTCGAAGGCGTCGCCCTCGCCGACCACGGTGACGCGGGTACCGATGCCCTCGAGCTTGTCGGCCACCGAACGGTTGGTCCAGATCCGCAGCCCGGGGTCGGCCTCGACGGCGGCGCGCAGCCGCTCCTCGGCGAAGTGGTCCATGTGCTCGTGGGTGATCAGGACGGCGTCCGCGCCGCGGGTGGCGTCGGCCTCGGTGAACAGGCCGGGGTCGATGACGACGGTGGTGCCCTGGTGTTCGATCCGGACGCAGGCGTGCCCGAGTTTGGTCAGTCGCATGGGCAAAACATTACAGCAAGACTGCACAGATGTGCTGCACATCTTTCCGGTAGCATCGTTCCCATGGACGAGGTCGATCCCCTGGAGCTGGCCGCCGAACTTCGCACCGCGATCGGCACCCTGGTACGCACCCTGCGGCCCGGCGACGAACTGCCGCAGAACCAGGCCGCCGTCCTCGGCTGGCTGGTCCGCGAGGGCCCCCGCACCACCAGCGAGCTGGCCGCCCTGCAGCGGGTGCGCCACCAGTCGATGGCCCGTACGGTCGCCCTGCTCTCCGAGGCCGGCCTGGTGGAGCAGCGCCCGCACGCCACCGACGGCCGCAAGCTGCTGATCACGGCCACCGACGCGGGCACCGCCGCCCTGCACGCCCAGCGGGCCCGCCGCGAGGGCACCATCGCCACCGCCCTCACCGAACGGCTCACCCCGGAGGAGTTGCACGTCCTCCGGCAGGCGGTCCCCCTCCTCCGCCGCCTGGCCTAGACAGACCCCTCGAAGGGACTGGGCAATCCATAGGGGCGCGTGGGGGCACCTCCCGGCCGAAGGCTGGGGGAGAACTGCGCAATTGGGATGCGGGCCACGTACGAGCCGGGAGTCGCCCCAAGTCTTTCCAGGTACCCACCCTCGGCTTGTGCAGTTCTCCCCCAGCCTTCGGCCGGGAGGCACATGCCGGACGGCTCGACCGCGCGTCGGTCAGGCCGCCCGGTTCCGCGCATCCGAAGGGACGCCCGCCATGACCCCCGTCCATACCGCCCTGGTCCTCGCCGCCGCCGTCTGCGGCCTGCTGCTCGGCACCGCGGGCTCCACCGCAGCCTGCGACCCGCTGGACGTGGCCCCCGGCTTCGGCAACGCCTGCATCAACCGCTGACCGGACGAGGGCACACCGCGAACGCCGACGGCGGCCGGCAGCGGGCCGCGCCCGCACCGACCGCCGTCCGCGGCGTCCGTGTCCGATCCCCCGGGGTCAGCTCCCGACGACCACCCGTCCGGCGTCGGCGCGCTGCGCCGGCAGCACCGGGCGTGCGGCGAGCGGCGGCAGGTCGACGTGCTCGCTCAGGCCGATCCGGCGGTGCAGCTTGCGCAGCGGCGCCGGCGCCCACCAGTTGAACTCGCCGGCCAGGCTCATCGCGGCCGGCACCAACAGGCACCGCACAAGGGTGGCGTCCACCGCGACGGCCACCGCGAGGGCGATGCCCATCTGCTTGACCATGAGCATCTGCCCGGCGGCGAAGCCGGCGAAGACGATCACCATCAGCAGGCCCGCCGAGGTGATGATCCGGCCGCTGCGCTGGAGTCCGAGCTGGACGGAGCGGGTGGAGTCGTGGCCCTGGTCGTACAGCTCCTTGATCCGGGAGAGCAGGAACACCTCGTAGTCCATCGACAGCCCGAAGGCGAAGGCGAAGACCAGCACCGGGACGAAGGGTTCCAGGCCGCCCGCCGGGGTGAAGCCGAGCAGGCCGCTGAACCAGCCGTGCTGGAAGACCAGGGTGAGCGCGCCGAGCGAGGCCCCGAGCGACAGCAGGTTCATCAGCAGGGCCTTGACCGGCATCACGGCCGAACCGGTCATCAGGAAGAGCAGCACCAGGGTGCCGACCGCGACCAGGCCGAGCGCCCACGGTCCGCGGGTGGAGACCTCGTGCTGGAAGTCGACGACGGAGGCCGCGTCGCCGGTGACGTAGGTGGTGAGCCCGCCGCGGTCGGCCCGCAGCTCGTCGACCACCTTGCGGGCCCGGTCGCCCTGCGGGTCGCCCTTCACCATGACGTCGACGGTGGTGAGGTCGTCGCCGACCGGGGTGACCGCGCGGACGCCGGAGACGCCCGGCAGCTTGGCGACCACGTCGTCGGCGTACGCCTGCGCGGCCTTCTGGTTGCTCGCCACGACCACGGTGACGGGGGCGGGGGCCTGGTCCGGGAAGCGCTGCGCGACGGTGTCGGCGACCTGCCGGGAGGCGAAGGACTTGGGGAGCACGTCCGCGCCGGAGCTGCGCGGCTCGGCGCCCAGGAACGGCGCGCCGGCGGCGGTCAGCAGGGCGACGCAGAGCAGCATCACCGGCATCGCGCGCTTCTGCACGCGGCGGACCGTCCGGGAGAAGAAGCCCTCGTCGGGGACGGGCTCGGTCGGCGTCTTGATCCGGCGGCCGACGAAGCCGAGCAGGGCGGGGACGAGGGTGAGGGCGGCGGCCATCGCGATCACCACGACGCTCACGCCCGCCACCCCGACCGCCCGGAAGACCGGACTGGTGAAGACGAACAGCCCCGAGAGGGCGACGGCGACGGTGAGGCCGGAGAACGCGACGGTGCGGCCCGCGGTGGCCGCGGTGCGCTCCACGGCCTGGGCGATGGTGGCGCCGAGGCCGCGCTCCTCGCGGAAGCGGTTGACCATCAGCAGCGCGTAGTCGATGGAGAGGCCGAGGCCGAGCACGGTGGCGATCGGCAGCACGCTGGTGTCGATGTCCATGATCCGGCTGAAGCCGAACATGGCGAGCAGGGCGCCGCCCACCGAGGCGATCGCGCCGATGCCGGGAAGGCCCGCGGCGGCCAGGCCGCCGAACACCAGCACCATGACGATCAGGGTCAGCGGCAGGGTGACGATCTCGCCGAAACGGGTGTCCTTCTCGGTCTGGTCCTTGACCTCCTGCTCCAGCACCAGGTCGCCGCCGACGGTGACGTGCGCGCCCGCGGCGTCGATCTTCTCCAGCCGCTCGGTGACGGCCTCGATCTGGGCGGGGGTGGAGGAGTCGGCCATCCGGACGGCGACCAGGCTCGCCCGGCCGTCGGCGGAGGCCATCCCCGGGGCGCCGGAGTAGGCGTCGGCGACGGAGGAGACGCCCGGCAGGTGCGCGAGGTCGTCGGCGGCCGTGGTGACCGCGGTGCGGACGGCCCGGTCGGAGACCGGGGCGCCGTCCACCACGGCGGTGACCGTCCCCTTGACCGGGTCGGCGGCCTGGACGACCGCGGTGCCCCGGGCGGCCTCGGAGCCGCCCGTCCCGCCGCCGGCGACCGAGCTCTCGAAGACGCGGCCGCCGATCAGGACGCCGGCCGCGAGGATCAGGGCCCAGAAGGCGAGGACCCAGCGGCGGTGGCGGTAACACGCTCGACCGAGGGCTGCGAGCCGCCCGCTGACACGGTGGTCGGCGGGCGAGGGCGAGGCAGCGGGGAGGGGTTTGCGCATGAAGGAGCCTTTCGGGCAGTTCCCCCTCAATGTAGGTGCAAAGTCCGATTCGTCCTATAGGCGGACGATGAGCCCCATCTCACAATCCTCTTCGCATAAAAGACACATAAGAAATGTCGGACAACAAAGCGGAACCCCCGCCCGGATCAACCGGGCGGGGGTTCCGCCTACTGCTCAGCTCTCAGGCTGCGATCAGCTCTGGCCGCCGGCCAGCTTCTCGCGCAGAGCGGCGAGCGCCTCGTCCGAAGCGAGAGCGCCGGAGCCCTCGTCGCTGCTGGAGGAGTACGAACCGCCACCGGAGACCGGGGCCTCCTCGCCGGCCTCGGCGGCAGCGGCGGCGTCGGCCTCGCGGCTCTTGATGACCTGGGCCTGGTGCTGCTCGAAGCGGGCCTGGGCCTCGGCGTACTGCCGCTCCCACTCCTCGCGCTGCTTCTCGAAGCCGGGCAGCCAGTCGTTCGCCTCGGGGTCGAAGCCCTCCGGGTAGATGTAGTTGCCCTGGTCGTCGTAGGACGCGGCCATGCCGTACAGGGTCGGGTCGAACTCGACCGACGCCGGGTCGGCACCGAGGGACTCGTTGGCCTGCTTCAGCGAGAGGCTGATGCGACGACGCTCGAGGTCGATGTCGATGACCTTGACGAAGATCTCGTCGCCGACCTGGACGACCTGCTCCGGGATCTCGACGTGGCGCTCGGCCAGCTCGGAGATGTGGACCAGGCCCTCGATGCCCTCGTCCACGCGGACGAACGCACCGAACGGAACCAGCTTGGTGACCTTACCCGGAACGACCTGGCCGATCTGGTGGGTACGGGCGAACTGCTGCCACGGGTCCTCCTGGGTCGCCTTCAGCGACAGGGAGACGCGCTCGCGGTCCATGTCCACGTCGAGAACCTCGACGGTGACCTCCTGGCCGACCTCGACGACCTCGGACGGGTGGTCGATGTGCTTCCAGGACAGCTCGGAGACGTGCACCAGGCCGTCGACGCCGCCCAGGTCCACGAAGGCACCGAAGTTGACGATCGAGGAGACGACGCCGGAGCGCACCTGGCCCTTCTGCAGGGTGGTGAGGAAGGTCTGGCGGACCTCGCTCTGGGTCTGCTCCAGCCAGGCACGGCGGGACAGGACCACGTTGTTGCGGTTCTTGTCCAGCTCGATGATCTTGGCCTCGAGCTCCTTGCCGACGTACGGCTGGAGGTCGCGGACACGGCGCATCTCGACCAGCGAGGCCGGGAGGAAGCCGCGGAGGCCGATGTCGAGGATGAGACCACCCTTGACGACCTCGATGACGGTACCGGTGACGATGCCGTCCTCTTCCTTGATCTTCTCGATCGTGCCCCAGGCGCGCTCGTACTGGGCGCGCTTCTTGGACAGGATCAGGCGACCCTCCTTGTCCTCCTTCTGGAGGACCAGGGCCTCGATGTTGTCGCCGACGGAGACAACCTCGTGCGGGTCGACGTCGTGCTTGATCGAGAGCTCACGGGACGGGATGACACCCTCGGTCTTGTAACCGATGTCGAGGAGCACCTCGTCACGGTCGACCTTCACGATGACGCCCTCAACGATGTCGCCGTCGTTGAAGTACTTGATGGTCTCGTCGATCGCCGCGAGGAACGCGTCCGCGTCGCCGATGTCGTT
Organism: Kitasatospora sp. NPDC051914; assembly: GCF_040680995.1. Lineage (NCBI taxonomy): Bacteria > Bacillati > Actinomycetota > Actinomycetes > Kitasatosporales > Streptomycetaceae > Kitasatospora > Kitasatospora sp. NPDC051914. The sequence continues at coordinate 101,100 of NZ_JBFAXX010000014.1, read as the reverse complement.
GACCGCAACCTGCGGGGTGGTGCTGACAGAGGTGTCGGTGGGGCTCGTCATTAGGAAAAGGGCTCCGGTACGGACATGAAGTCGTAGGTAATGCCACGCGGAGGGCCCTGATCGCTCCCACCGAAAGCCGGACAGCCAAGAACACGGCGCACCGACCCCCGCGAAGAATCCCGAGAAGAATCCTGAAGGGTAGGCGTCCGTCTTGCAGACCGTGGGGTCTTCGACAGATGCGAGCGCGACCTGCTCCGTCCGAGGCGCGCAGGCCCGCAGCGCAACTTGTAGCATACGGGGACAGCCGGGCACGGTCAACGCGAAGGGCGTCGAGCCGGTGGAGGCCGGGATCGATCAGGCCATATCCTCCGATAGCGCACCCGGACGGCGGCTGTCGCAGGAGTGACGTCCCCGGATGCCACCGCCCCGACCCGGCCCCGTACGGAGCCGTTTCACGGCAGCGGCGCTTCCGCACCCGACACCCTACGCGAGGGCCCCAGCATCGTGACCACCACCCCCGACCACCTCGCCGGCGACGACAGCGACGAGGACGACGCCGTACGGCGCCCGGCCGGCCCCGGCGAGTCCAGCCGGGCCAGCCGCCACTGGTGGGACCGCAACGCCGACGAGTACCAGGACGAGCACGGCGCCTTCCTCGGCGACGACCGCTTCACCTGGTGCCCCGAGGGCCTCGACGAGGCCGACGCCCGCCTGCTCGGCGACCCCGCCGCACTCCGGGGCCTGGACGTGCTGGAGCTCGGCGCCGGCGCCGCCCAGTGCTCCCGCTGGCTCGCCGCCCGCGGCGCCCGCCCCGTCGCCCTCGACATCTCCCACCGGCAGCTCCAGCACTCCCGGCGGATCGACCTCGACCGCGGCACCGAGCCCGTCGCCGTCGTCCAGGCCGACGCCGCCGTACTGCCCTTCGCCGACGGCTCCTTCGACCTCGCCTGCTCCGCCTACGGCGCGGTGCCCTTCTCCGCCGACACCGCCGCCCTGATGCGCGAGGTCCACCGGGTGCTGCGGCCCGGCGCCCGCTGGGTCTTCTCGGTGACCCACCCCATCCGCTGGGCGTTCCCCGACGAACCCGGCGTCGAGGGCCTCACCGCCACCTCCTCCTACTTCGACCGCACCCCCTACGTCGAACAGGACGAGCAGGGCCACGCCACCTACGTCGAACACCACCGCACCATCGGCGACCGGGTCCGCGAGCTCACCGCCGCCGGCTTCCGGCTGCTCGACCTGGTCGAACCCGAGTGGCCCGACGGGCACGACCAGGAGTGGGGCGGCTGGTCCCCGCTGCGCGGCCGGCTCATCCCCGGCACCGCGATCTTCGTCGCACAGCGGGGCTGAGCACCGGTGCGCCCCGCCGGCCTGGAACTCCCCGTCCGCACCGCCGTCGCACCGCTGCAGCGCGCCCTCGCCGCGCACGGCGCCGCCGTGCTCGCCGCACCGCCCGGCTCCGGCAAGACCACCCTCGTGCCGCTCGCCCTCGCCGGGCTCGCCGACGGCCTGCCCGGGCCGGCCCGCCGCGTCCTGGTCGCCGAACCGCGCCGGCTCGCCGTCCGGGCCGCCGCCCGCCGGATGGCCTGGCTGCTCGGCTCCGCCGTCGGCGAGGAGGTCGGCCTCACCGTCCGCGGCGAGCGCCGGACCGGACCCCGGACGGTGGTCGAGGTGGTCACCACCGGCGTCCTGCTGCAGCGCCTGCAGCACGACCCGGAACTGCCCGGCGTCGACGCCGTCGTCCTCGACGAGTGCCACGAACGCCACCTGGACGCCGACACCGCCCTCGCCTTCCTGCTCGACGTGCGCGCCGCCCTGCGGCCCGAACTGCAGCTCGTCTGCGCCTCCGCGACCTCCGACACCGCGGCCTGGGCCGAGCTGCTCGGCGGCGCCCCGGTCGTCGAGGCGCACGGCCTCTCCCACCCCGTCGAGGTGGTGTGGGCGCCGCCGCCGCGCGCCGTCCGGCCCCCGCACGGCACCCGCACCGACCCGCTGCTGCTGGAGCACGTCGCAGCGACCGTCCGCCGCGCCCTCGCCGAACAGGACGGCGACGTGCTCTGCTTCCTGCCCGGCGTCGGCGAGATCGCCAGGGTCGCCGGGATGCTCGGCACCGGCGCCGAGGTCCTGCAGCTGCACGGGCAGGCCCCGCAGACCGTGCAGGACGCCGCGCTCGCCCCCGGCGGACGCCGCCGCGTCGTCCTCGCCACCTCCGTCGCCGAGTCATCGCTGACCGTGCCCGGCGTGCGCACCGTCGTCGACTCCGGCCTCGCCCGCGAACCGCGCACCGACCACGCCCGCGGCCTCGCCGGACTGGTCACCGTCCGCGCCTCGCTCGCCGCCGCCCGGCAGCGCGCCGGCCGCGCCGGCCGCGAGGCCCCGGGCACCGTCTACCGCTGCTGGGCCGAGGTCGAGGACGCCCGCGCACAGCCCTACCCGACCCCCGAGATCGCCCTCGCCGACCTCACCGGCTTCGCCCTTCAGGCCTCCTGCTGGGGCGACCCGGACGCCCGCGGCCTCGCCCTCCCCGACGCCCCGCCCGCCGGCGCCATGGCCGCCGCCCGGGCCACCCTGCAGGCACTCGGCGCCGTCGACGCCGACGGCCGGGCCACCGACCGCGGCCGGCGGATCGCCCGCACCGGCCTCCACCCGCGGCTCGCCCGCGCCCTGATCGACGGCACCGAACTCGTCGGCGCCCGGCGCGCCGCCGAACTCGTCGCCCTGCTCTCCGAGGAACCGCCGCGGGCCCTCGGCGACGACCTGCTCGCCGTCTGGCGGGCCGTGCGCGGCGCGGAGGACCCGTACGCCAGGCGCTGGCGGGAGGAGGTCCGGCGGCTGCGCCGCGAGGGCGGCGACAAGGCGGCGGCAGTGGCCGACCCGGCCGCCGCCGGGCTGGTCGTCGCGCTCGCCCATCCGGAGCGGATCGCCCGCGCCCGGGGCGGCGACCGCGGCTACCTGATGGCCTCCGGGACGGCCGCCGAACTCGGCGCCGGCTCCCACCTGGCGGGCACCGAATGGCTCGCCGTGGCCGTCGCCGACCGCCCCGCCGGCTCTCCCTCGGCCCGGGTGCAACGGGCCGTCGCCCTCGACGAGGCGACCGCCCGGCGGGCCGGCGCGGCCCTGGTCACCGAGCGCGAGGAGGTCCTCTGGTCGGCCCGCGGCGGCGAACTCACCGCCCGCCGGGTCGCCCGGCTCGGCGCGGTGGAGCTGACCGCGGCCCCGCTGGAGGCCCCGGACCCGGCGCTGGTGCGGGCCGCCCTGCTGGACGGGCTGGCCCGCGAGGGCGTGTCCGCGCTGTTGACCTGGCCGCCCGCTGCGGAGGGGCTGCGGGAGCGGCTGGCCTTCCTGCACCGGACGCTCGGCGACCCCTGGCCCGACGTCTCCGACACGGCGCTGCTGGAACGGGCCGGCCACTGGCTGGAGCCCGAGCTGTCCCGGGCCCGGCGCCGCGCCGACCTCGCCCGGATCGACACCGCGGCCGCCCTGCAGCGCCTGCTGCCCTGGGCGAGCGGCGAGGCCGGCCGGCTGGACGAACTGGCGCCGGAACGGATCACCGTGCCGAGCGGCTCGAAGATCCGGGTGGACTACTCCGGGGACCGCCCGGTGCTCGCCGTGAAGCTCCAGGAGCTGTTCGGCTGGCAGGCCGCCCCGGCGCTCGCGGGCGGCCGCGTCCCGCTGACCGTGCACCTGCTCTCCCCCGCCGGCCGCCCGGCCGCCGTCACCGGTGACCTCGCCTCCTTCTGGCGCGACGGCTACCGCGCCGTCCGCGCCGACCTCCGCGGCCGTTACCCCCGCCACCCCTGGCCCGAGGACCCGGCCACCGCCGAACCCACCCGCCGCACCAACCCGCGCAAGTGATCGACGACCTGATCCGCCCCGGGCGCCCACCGGCGCGCTAGCGGGGCAGCGGGGTGCCGGTCCTGACCGGGCCGCAGGTCATGATCTCGCCGGCGGGGTTGGTGGCGCAGTTGCCGTTGCGGGTGGTGCTGCCGCCGTCGTTCTGCGGGTCGTTGGTGCCGGGGCTGACCTGCGTGCGGGGCTTCTTGGTGGCCCTCGGGGCGGGCGTGGCGGCCTTGGAGGGCGCCCGCGAGGGGGTCGCCGCGGGGGACGCGGACGGGGAGGCGGACGGCGCCGGCGAAGCCGGGGCCGCGGTGCCTGCCGACGGCGCTGCCGTCGGGGAGGCCGGGGTGGAGGAGGTCGGCACCGGCCGGGCGGCCGGCGGGTGCCCGGACCCTCCGGACAGCGCCCAGGCGCTGCCGCCGACCGCCAGCAGTGCCACGCCCGCACCGGCGCCGATCAGCACCCGGCGCCGACGGCTGCGGACAGCTCTTCCGTCCTCGTCCATCTCCGCACCCCTCTGCGATCTTGAATCGTGGCGCGGATTCTAGACCGACCCGGGCACCGTCAGGCCGCGTCCCCGGCCGGGGCGGGCTCCCAGGGGCGGAACCACGGGTCGGGCCACTGCTCGGCTGCGGCCAGCAGCGGGTAGAGGGTGGCTCCGTCGAGGGTCTCGCGGATGATGTCGGCGTGTCCGCCGTGCCGGGCGGTCTCCTCGATGAGGTGCAGCAGGACCCACCGCACGGACCAGGCGTCGACGTCGGCGGGGAACCACGGCAGGCCCTTGGGAACGGGTACCGGCCGGCCGAGGTCGGGGATGCCGGCGACGATCGCGTCCGTCTCGGCGGCGGCCTCCGCGTAGTCGGCGAGCACGCCCGCGAGCGTCTCGCCGGGCGCGAGGACGAAGTCGGACGCGTCGTCCTCGTCGGCCGCCCGCTCGGGGCTGCGGCGCCGCTGCAGCACGAGGTCCATCCAGCCGCGCTCGCAGCGGGCGGCGTGTTTGACCAGCCCGGCGATGCTCAGCTCGCTGGCGGACGGCGTCGCGGTGGCCTGTTCGTCGGTGAGGCCGTGCGCGGTGACGCGCAGGCACTGGCGCTGCTGGGCGAGGTAGGCGAGCAGTGCGTGGCGCTCGTCGGTGACGGGCGGAACGTGTCCGGGCATGCGGAGGTGCCTCTCGGGTGGAGTGGGTCGGCCGCGGAGCGGCGCGCTCGCCCGCAGGGACGACCCTCCCGCCCCGCGGCCGGGCAGGTCAAGACGGTTAGCAAAGGATTTCTGAAACTTGCAGCAATATCTTGCATGAGCAGGGTGCGCCCGGACGCGAACGGCACGGTGCCGCGGCCCCGCCCGGTGAGGGCAGGACCGCGGCACCGTGCCGCACGGGGGCCGGCTCAGTGGGCGGCGGCCTCCCAGTTGGGGCCGTCGCCGACGGAGACGTCGAGCGGGGCGCGCAGCGGGTAGGCACCGGCCATCTGCTCGCGGACGAGGACCTCGACCTGCTCGCGCTCGCCGGGGGCGATCTCCAGGACGATTTCGTCGTGCACCTGGAGGAGCATCCGGGAGCCGAGGCCGGCCTCGGTGAGGGCGCGGTCGACGTTCAGCATGGCGATCTTGACGATGTCGGCGGCGGAGCCCTGGATGGGGGCGTTGAGGGCCATCCGCTCGGCCATCTCGCGGCGCTGCCGGTTGTCGCTGGTGAGGTCGGGCAGGTAGCGGCGGCGGCCGAGCAGGGTCTCGGTGTAGCCGACCGCGCGGGCCTCCTCGACGACGTTGTGCAGGTAGTCGCGGACGCCGCCGAAGCGCTGGAAGTAGGTGTCCATCAGGCCTTGGGCCTCGGCGGGCTTGATGCCGAGCTGCTGGGAGAGCCCGTACGCGGAGAGGCCGTAGGCGAGCCCGTAGGACATCGCCTTGATCTTGCGGCGCATCTCGGCGTCGACGGCGTCGCGGGCGACCTCGAAGACCTGGGAGGCGACGGTGGTGTGCAGGTCCTCGCCGCTGAGGAAGGCCTCGATCAGGGCCTCGTCCTCGGAGAGGTGGGCCATGATGCGCAGCTCGATCTGCGAGTAGTCGGCGGTGAGCAGCGACTCGTAGCCCTCGCCGACGACGAAGGCGCGGCGGATGGCGCGGCCCTCCTCGGTGCGGACGGGGATGTTCTGCAGGTTCGGGTCCTGCGAGGAGAGCCGACCGGTGGCGGCGACCATCTGGTTGAAGGTGGTGTGGATGCGGCCCTGCGGGCTGACCGTCTTGAGCAGGCCCTCGACGGTGGTGCGCAGCTTGGCCTGGTCCCGGTGGCGGAGCAGGATGACCGGGAGTTCGTTGGTGGTCTGGCCGGCGAGCCAGGTGAGGGCGTCGGCGTCGGTGGTGTAGCCGGTCTTGATCTTCTTGGTCTTGGGCAGGCCGAGCTCGCCGAAGAGGATCTCCTGGAGCTGCTTGGGCGAGCCGAGGTTGAAGGGGTGGCCGGCGGCGGCGTGCGCCTCGTCGACGCAGCGCTGGATCTCGGCGGCGAACTGGGACTCCAGGCCGGTGAGCCAGGTGCGGTCGGCGGCGATGCCGTAGCGCTCCATGCGGGCGAGGAGCTCGGCGATGGGGAGCTCCATGTCGTGGAAGAGCTCGGCGGCGCCGACCTCGGCGAGCCGGGTGTCGAACAGCTCGGCGAGGTCGAGGATGGCGCGGGCCTGCACCATGAGGGCGCGGGCGGCGGCGCCGGCGTCCTCCTCGGGGGCGTCGAAGGCGAGCTGGCCGGTCTCGGCCGCGGCGGCGGGCTCCAGGGAGCGGGCGAGGTACTCCTCGGCGAGGACGTCGAGGGTGAAGGTGCGCCGGCCGGGCTTCTCCAGGTAGGCGGCGAGGGCGGTGTCGGCGGTGACGCCGGCGACCGTCCAGCCCTGCTCGGCGAAGGCGCGCATGACGTGCTTGGCGATGTGCAGGGCCTTGGGGTGGCCGGGGTCGGCGAGCCAGGCGGCGAAGGCCTGGTCGTCGGTCTGGTCGAGGCCGGCCGGGTCGAACCAGGCGGCGGCCTCGCCGGCGGCGAGGGCGATCTCCTGGACGCTGCCGGCGCCGAGGGACCAGGTGTAGACGGCGGCGATCGCGGTGCGGTCCTTGCCGTGCTCGGCGAGCCAGGCGGTGAGGGCGCCGGGCGCGGTGAGGACGTCTCCGGCGACCTCGGGGCCGGCGACGGTCTCCGGGGTCTCGGTCTCGGCGGCGCCGGCCGGGTCCATGGCGTGGACGCGGTCGCGGAAGTTGGGGTTGCGGAACTCCAGGGCCTCCATGATCCGGCCGACGCCCGCCTTGTCGAAGGGGGCGCGGACGAGGTCGGGGACGCCGAGCGGCAGGTGGACGTCGCGGACCAGCTCGGTGAGGACGCGGTTGCGCTTGACGGAGTCGAGGTGCTCGCGGAGCTTCTCGCCGATCTTGCCCTTGACCTCGTCGGCGCGGGCGACCAGCTCGTCGAAGGAGCCGAACTGGTTGACCCACTTCGCGGCGGTCTTCTCGCCGACGCCGGGGATGCCGGGCAGGTTGTCGGACGGGTCGCCGCGCAGCGCGGCGAGGTCCGGGTACTGGGCGGGGGTGACGCCGTACTTCTCGAAGACCTTGTCGGGGGTGTAGCGGGTGAGCTCGGAGACGCCCTTGGTGGGGTAGAGCACGGTGGTGTGCTCGCCGACGAGCTGGAGCGAATCCCGGTCGCCGGTGACGATGAGCACCTCGAAGCCCTCGGCCGCGGCGGCGGTCGCCAGGGTGGCGATGACGTCGTCGGCCTCGAAGCCCTCGGCGGTGATCCGGGGGATGCTCATCGCGTCCAGGAGCTCGCCGATCAGGCCGACCTGGCTGCGGAACTCGTCCGGGGTGGCGGAGCGGTTCGCCTTGTAGTCGGGGAACTCGGCGGAGCGGAAGGTCTGCCGGGAGAGGTCGAAGGCGACCGCGAGGTGGGTGGGCTGCTCGTCGCGGACGGTGTTGGCGAGCATCGAGGCGAAGCCGTAGACGGCGTTGGTCGGCTGCCCGGTGGTGGTGTTGAAGTTCTCCACGGGCAGCGCGTAGTAGGCCCGGTAGGCCATCGAATGCCCGTCGAGCAGCATCAGACGGCGCCGCCCGCCGCCCGCCACGTCCTTGCCCGCATCCTGCACAGCCACGTCAACGTCCGTTCCTGCCGGTTCCTCTGCCACCCTCCGATCCTAGGGCGCGGCACCGACAGGGCCCGCCACTTCGCGGGGGCGGCCGCGGCACGAGGGCCGCGGGCGGCGGGGCCCGGGCGCGGTCGTACGATCACAGAGAGCACGATGACGTGTCCCCCACCGGCAGGAGCACCATGACCGACGCGGCCCCCGTAGTACTCAACGTGCCCCAGGACGTCCTCGACCACTTCGCCAAGCTCGGGGTCACGGTGGAGACCTTCTCCGGCGGCCACCTGGGCGAGAAGCTCGGCATCACGATCACCGAGGCCTCCCCGGACCGGGTGGTCGGCACCATGCCGGTGGAGGGCAACCAGCAGCCGTACGGGCTGCTGCACGGCGGTGCCTCGGCGGCGCTCGCCGAGACGCTGGGGTCGATCGGCGCGATGCTGCACGCCGGGCCGGGCCGGTACGCGGTCGGCGTCGACCTGAACGCCACGCACCACCGTTCGGCGACCTCCGGGCTGGTCACCGGGGTGGCGACCGCGGTCTTCAAGGGCCGCACCGCCGCCACCTACGAGATCGCCGTCACCGACGACACCGGCAAGCGGATCACCAGCTGCCGACTGACCTGCATGCTGCGCGACCTGTAGCAACCGCGACCCGGGGCGCAGACCGCTCCGCGCGCCTCCCCCGCCGCCCACCCGCCGCTACCGGCCGGTGGGCGGCGGGCTTGTTTGGCCACGGGTGGACGGGGGCAGATCCTCCCGGACGAGGGGGTACCGGCATGTCCGGCACGCGGCGCGGCGGGGCTCGGCCCGGCGGTCACGGATACCTCGGCCCGGTCGAGCCGGCCGAGGGCACCGAGGCGCCGCCGCCCGCCCCGCTGCCCTTGCGCGACCTGTTGAGCAGGCGTCAGAAACTGGTGCTGGCCGGGGTGTTCGCGGCGGTCGTGGCGCTGTTGACGGTGCGCCACCCCGTCCAGCGGCCGCATCCCCCGCCGCCGTCCGATCCGCCGCGCATACCCTCGGTGGTCTCCCACCTGAGGTACGCCGGCCCGGTCGGACCCCCGGGCGGGCCGGGCGCGCCCTTCGCCCTGCGGGTCTCGGCGGAGGCGGACGAACCGTACGAGGTCACGGCGGTGCGCCAGAGCTATCCGGGTTTGTCCGTATCCGTCACCGGGGGACTGCCGGTCCGGGTGACCCCGGGTCAGTCCGTGCTGCTGACCGTCGAGTACCGGGTGACGGACTGCGCGGGGGCGCCGCCGGATGCCGGCATGCCTTTCCTTGATGTAACGCTGCGTAACACGCGCGCAATCGAGACCGTGAGCCAGATCCTCGGCGCAAGGTACGCCCGCGACCTGTCCGAAAGACTGCATTCGGCGTGCCCGATTTCCGGCTATCGGACACAGGTGTCCGCACATACAGTGACGAACACTCACGTCCGATAGTCGAACACCGCCGGTAGCAGGGGTTTTCCGGTACGACATCGTTTCGGTGGGCGAGACGTCGCTTAGCAGCCCGCGCAGAACGGGGCGCGGATGACCAATATTCGAGATTTTCGAAGAGGTCCGCATAACAAGAGAATCACAGCATGTCCGCAGGTCTGCCGGAGCCTGCCGAAGCCGTTCTAGAGTCACGGCCAGTCACCGCGCCAACCGATCGGGCCAGGCCCCCCCAGCGCGCGACCCGGCACCGCCACTCCGGCGCACTGCCTACCTGATCCAGAAGGGGAACTTCGTGCGTAACCGTTCAATGCTTGTCGTGAGCATCGCAGTCGTCGGAGCGCTCACCCTGTCCGCCTGCGGCTCCCGCGGTGAGAAGTCCGGCACCAGCGGCGACGCGGGCGGCACCACCGTCACCATCGGCGTCGACGCGCCGCTGACGGGCCCGCTCTCCGCGCTCGGCCTCGGCATCCAGCACTCCGTGGAGCTGGCCGCCAAGATCGCGAACGACAACAAGGAAGTTCCCGGCGTCACCTTCAAGGTGAAGGCCCTGGACGACAAGAAGTCGCCGCAGGAAGGCCAGCAGAACGCCACCGCCCTCGTCGCCGACAAGAGCGTCCTCGGCGTCGTCGGCCCGCTGAACTCGGGCGTCGCCCAGTCCATGCAGCAGGTCTTCGAGTCGGCCAGCCTCGTCGAGGTCTCCCCGGCCAACACGAACCCCGCCCTGACCCAGGGCGAGAAGTTCGAGACCGAGAAGAAGCGCACCTTCAAGACGTACTTCCGCACCGCGACCACGGACGCCATCCAGGGCCCGTTCGCCGCCCAGTACGCCTACACCGACCTCGGCAAGAAGACCGCCTACCTGATCGACGACAAGAAGACCTACGGCGTGGGTCTGGTCGGCGCCTTCCAGAAGGAGTTCACCAAGCTCGGCGGCACCATCAAGGGCCAGGACCACATCGACGAGAACAACCTGGACTTCTCGGCCGTGGTCACCAAGGCCAAGGCCGCCGGCGCCGACGTGATCTACTACGGCGGCGAGTACCCGCAGTCCGGCCCGCTCTCCGACCAGCTCAAGAAGGCCGGCGTCACCGCCCCCGTCTTCGGCGGCGACGGCATGTACGACCCGGAGTACATCAACAAGGCCAACAAGAACGCCAACGGCGACTTCGCGACCTCCGTCGGCGCCCCGGTCGAGTCCCTCGACTCCGCCAAGAAGTTCGTCGCCGACTACAAGGCGGCCGGCTACTCCGACCCGTACGCGGCCTACGGCGGCTACTCCTACGACGCCGCCTGGTCGATCATCCAGGCCGTCAAGGCCGTCGTCGCCGACAACGGCGGCAAGGTCCCGTCCGACGCCCGCGCCAAGGTCGTCACCGCGATGAGCAAGGTCAGCTTCGAGGGCGTCACCGGCAAGGTCGGCTTCGACGAGTACGGCGACGCCGTGAACAAGCAGCTCACCGTCTACACGGTCAAGGACGGCGCCTGGGCCGTCGCCAAGTCCGGCACCTACGCCGGCTGACCCACCCCCCGGATGACCCACGGCTGACCCACACAGCCGCACCCGGACAGCACGCAACAGAACGAACCACCGGCGGGGGCGCTGAGAACCAGCGTCCCCGCCGTTCCACAACGGTTCGTCCCCACCCCGCAAGCGAACCCCACCCCGAATCCACTCGGAGGCCCAGCGGTGCACGAACTGCCGCAGCAGCTGGCCAACGGCCTGATCCTCGGCTCCCTCTACGGGCTGATCGCGATCGGCTACACAATGGTCTACGGCATTGTCCAGCTCATCAACTTCGCCCACGGCGAAATCTTCATGACCGGTGGGTTCGGAGCCCTCACCACATACTTGATCCTGCCCCCCGGCACCGGACTCTGGCTCGCCCTGCCGCTCATGCTCCTCGGCGGCGTCCTGATCTCCGTCATCGTCGCCGTGGCCGCCGAGCGCTTCGCCTACCGCCCGCTGCGCGGCGCCCCGAAGCTCGCACCGCTCATCACCGCGATCGGCCTCTCCCTCGCGCTCCAGCAGGTCGTCGAGCAGTTCTACCCCGGCGCCAAGTCCGGCCGCAGCTTCCCGCAGCTGCCCGGCGGCCCGTACCACATCGGCAGCGTCACCCTGCAGCCCGCCGACATCTTCCTCTTCGTCGCCGCCCCGCTCTGCATGGGCGCGCTCGCCGCCTTCGTCGGCAAGACCCGCACCGGCCGCGGCATGCAGGCCACCGCGCAGGACCCCGACACCGCCAAGCTGATGGGCATCAACACCGACCGCATCATCGTGATCGCGTTCGCCCTCGGTGCCGCCTTCGCCGCGGTCGCCGCCGTCGGCTGGGGCCTGCGCTACGGCCAGGTCTCCCCCACCATGGGCTTCCTCGCCGGCCTCAAGGCCTTCACCGCGGCCGTCCTCGGCGGCATCGGCAACATCTACGGCGCCATGCTCGGCGGCCTCGTCCTCGGTGTCGCGGAGGCCCTCGCCACCGCGTACATCCAGGAGATCCCCGGCATGCACCAGCTCGGCGGCGGCTCCTGGGCCAACGTCTGGGCCTTCGTCCTCCTGATCGTCGTCCTCCTCGTGCGGCCGCAAGGCTTGCTCGGCGAGCGCGTCGCAGACCGAGCCTGAGGAACGGAGCAGCCACCATGACCACCACCAAGAGCCCCGCCCTCCCGCTGCCGCTCCCGGCCGCCAAGGCGCTCGTCCTCGCCGGCGGCCTCGCCACCGCCGCCTCCGCGTTCATCCACTGGACCTGGACCTCCGAGTTCCCCGGCGACCTCACCATCGACGGCTACCCCGGCGGCCTGCAGATCCTCACCCTCACCGCCGGCCTGCTCATCGCCCTCTTCTCGCTGCCGCTGTACGGCGTGAAGGGCACCCGCTGGCTCACCCCCGCCGGCCCCAACGCGCCGCTGCTCGTCCTCGGCGCGGCCGCCGCGGCCACCACCTGGTTCACCCTGATCGCGATCAGCACCGAACTCGGCGGCCTCGCCAACCTGGAGCCCGGCGGCTGGATCGCCGGCGTCGCCTCCCTCCTCCCGCTGATCGGCGCCCTCGGCCTGCCGCAGACCGGCTCCACCGTCGGACTCCCCTCCTCCGGCGGCGTTCTCGCCATCACCAAGCACTACCTCGGCGCCTTCACCCGCCTCGTCGGCCCCAACCCCGATCTGGCCCCCGTGAAGCCGCTCAACCGCTGGGTCGAGACGCTGATCATCATCGCGGTCGCCGCCCTCGGCCTGACCGTCTTCACCTACGGCATCGTCACCGAGTACGGCGAGCTGTTCATCGGCTTCCTCATCCTCACCGGCCTCGGCACCTGGGCCCTGATGCGCGCCGGACTCATCTCCCGGCTCACCGCCCTCACCGCCCGCCACCGCGGCACCACCACCGCAGCCGCCTTCGCCGCGGCCGCCGCCTTCCCCTTCACCCAGAGCGACGACCACTTCGCCTCGGTCGGCGTCAACATCCTGATCTTCGCCACCGTCGCACTCGGCCTGAACGTCGTCGTCGGCCTCGCCGGCCTCCTCGACCTCGGCTACGTCGCCTTCCTCGGCGTCGGCGCCTACGCCGCCGCCCTGGTCTCCGGCTCCACCAGCTCCCCCACCGGCCTGCACCTGCCCTTCTGGGGCGCCGCCCTGGTCGGCATGGCCGCAGCCCTGGTCTTCGGCGTCGTCATCGGCGCCCCCACCCTGCGGCTGCGCGGCGACTACCTCGCCATCGTGACCCTCGGCTTCGGAGAGATCTTCCGCATCGCGGTCAACAGCCTCGACGGCGTCTCCGGCCCCAAGGTCACCAACGGCCCCAACGGCATCCGCAACATCCCCGACCTCGACATCCTCGGATTCGACTTCGGCCAGGCCCACACCTTCGGCGCCTTCACCCTCGGACGCTTCGCCAACTACTTCCTGCTGATGCTGCTCGTCACCGCGTTCGTCGTGACGGTCTTCAGCCGGGCCAACGACTCCCGCATCGGCCGCGCCTGGGTCGCCATCCGCGAGGACGAGACCGCCGCCCAGGCCATGGGCATCAACGGCTTCAAGCTCAAGCTCCTCGCCTTCGCCCTCGGCGCCGCGCTCGCCGGCCTCGCCGGCACCGTCATGGCCCACGTCAGCTACAGCGTCGTCCCGGACCCCTACCAGTTCGCCGGCGCCGTCCCGCCCAACAGCGCCTTCCTGGTCGCCGCCGTCGTCCTCGGCGGCATGGGCACCATCGCCGGCCCGCTGCTCGGCGCCACCATGCTCTACCTCATCCCCGAGAAGCTCGTCTTCCTGAAGGAGTACCAGCTCCTCGTCTTCGGCATCGCCCTCGTCCTCCTGATGCGCCTGCGGCCCGAGGGCCTCATCGCCAACCGCCGCGCCAAGCTGGAGTTCCACGAGAAGGACGACGAGCCGGCGGCCCCCGCCGAGAGCGACGACGCACCCGCCCGTACCGAACCCGGCCCCGCCGGCCTCACCACCGCAGGGGCGTGAGACACACCATGACCACCCAGACCGTCCCGGCCCCCCGCCCAGAAGGCAGCACGGCGGCCGCCCCCCTGCTCGAAGCCAGCGGCGTCATCATGCGGTTCGGCGGCCTCACCGCCGTCAACAACGTCGACCTCACCGTCAACAAGGGCGAGATCGTCGGCCTGATCGGCCCCAACGGCGCCGGCAAGACCACCTTCTTCAACTGCCTCACCGGCCTCTACGTCCCCACCGAGGGCACCGTCCGGTACCAGGGCACCGTCCTGCCGCCCAAGCCCCACCTGGTCACCTCCGCCGGCATCGCCCGGACCTTCCAGAACATCCGGCTCTTCGCCAACATGACCGTCCTGGAGAACGTCCTCGTCGGCCGCCACACCCGCACCAAGGAAGGCCTGATCTCCGCCCTCCTCCGCGGCCCCGGCTACAAGAAGGCCGAGGCGGAGGGCCGCGAGAAGGCCATGGAACTCCTCGAGTTCATCGGCCTCGACCACAAGGCCGACCACCTCTCGCGCAACCTCCCCTACGGCGAGCAGCGCAAGCTCGAGATCGCCCGCGCCATGGCCAGCGAGCCCGGCCTGCTGCTCCTCGACGAGCCCACCGCCGGCATGAACCCGCAGGAGACCCGCGCCGCCGAGGAGCTCGTGTTCGCGATCCGCGACAAGGGCATCTCCATCCTCGTCATCGAGCACGACATGCGGTTCATCTTCAACCTGTGCGACCGGACCGCCGTCCTCGTCCAGGGCCAGAAGATCGTCGAGGGCGACAAGGAGACCGTCCAGAACGACGAGCGCGTCATCACCGCCTACCTCGGCGCGCCCCTCGAGGGCGCCACCGACGCGGCAGCAAGCACGGAGGCAGACCAGTGACAGCTCTTCTCGAGGTCGAGGACCTCCGCGTCTCCTACGGCAAGATCGAAGCCGTCAAGGGGATCAGCTTCACCGTCAAGCAGGGCGAGGTCACCACGCTCATCGGCACCAACGGCGCCGGCAAGACCACCACCCTGCGCACCCTCTCCGGGCTGCTGAAGCCGACCCAGGGGAAGATCACCTTCGACGGGCAGGCGCTCTCCACCGTCCCCGCCCACAAGATCGTGTCGCTGGGCCTGGCCCACTCCCCCGAGGGCCGGCACATCTTCCCGCGCATGAGCATCGAGGAGAACCTCCTCCTCGGCGCCTTCCTGCGCAAGGACTCCGCCGGCATCACCGAGGACATCGAGCGCGCCTACGCGCTCTTCCCGATCCTCGGCGAGCGCCGCAAGCAGGCCGCCGGCACCCTGTCCGGCGGTGAGCAGCAGATGCTCGCCATGGGCCGCGCCCTGATGTCGCGTCCCAAGCTGCTCATGCTGGACGAGCCCTCCATGGGCCTGTCCCCGCTCATGATGCAGAAGATCATGGCGACCATCGTCGAGCTCAAGGCCTCCGGCACCACCATCCTGCTCGTCGAGCAGAACGCCCAGGCCGCGCTCTCCCTCTCCGACCGCGGCTACGTCATGGAGACCGGCCGCATCGTCCTCACCGGCACCGGCTCCGACCTCCTCACCGACGAGTCCGTCCGCAAGGCGTACCTCGGCGAGGACTGACCCCGGCACCGAAGGAGAGGGGCCCGGCCGCATCGGCGGCCGGGCCCCTCTCCTTCGTTCTGCTCTCCCCCTCGTGCCCCCGCAGCCCGCGGGGCAGCGGCAGGACGTCTCCGTCAGCCCTCCGCCTTGCCGGCGTCGGCCTTCTTGCGGTCCTGTGCCTCGCCCTCCTCGATCACGGCCTGCGCCACCGCGGCCATGGTCATCCGGCGGTCCATCGAGGTCTTCTGGATCCAGCGGAACGCGGCCGGCTCGGTCAGCCCGAACTTCGTCTGCAGCACGCTCTTCGCCCGGTCCACCAGCTTGCGGGTCTCCAGCCGCTGCGAGAGATCGGCGATCTCCTCCTCCAGCGTCCGCATCTCGGTGTAGCGCGAGACCGCCATCTCGATCGCCGGCACCAGGTCGCTCTTGCTGAACGGCTTCACGATGTACGCCATCGCACCGGCGTCGCGGGCGCGGTCGACGAGCTCGCGCTGCGAGAACGCCGTCAGCATCAACACCGGGGCGAGGTGCTGCTCGTGGATGCGCTCGGCCGCGGACAGGCCGTCCAGGACGGGCATCTTCACGTCCAGGATCACGAGGTCCGGCTTCAGCTCCTCGACCAGCCGCACCGCCGTCTCGCCGTCCCCGGCCTCACCGACGACGGTGTATCCCTCCTCCTCCAGCATCTCCTTGAGGTCCAGGCGGATCAGCGCCTCGTCCTCGGCAATGACGATTCGGGTGATCTGGGGCGACTCGATCTCAAGCGGCTGGGGCTGCTCGTCGGCGGTGCTCACGGGGCTCCTTGTTCCGGCGGGGTGCTGCATGCACGAGCCTACCTAGACACGGTATGTTGGTGTCACGAGGGTGAGCACTTCGCCTTCAAACCTTAGGCCCCGATAGCCCAATCGGCAGCAGGCGATGGTCTCAAACACCATACAGTGTGGGTTCGAATCCCACTCGGGGCACTTTTCCTTCAATTCCAAGGTCGTTACCTGATTCGTCGATCATCACCGGTTCGGGTGAGATCCTCCGCCGGCCGGCCGTATTTCCCGCGCCGTCGCCGACGATCGGCACTGTGTACGACATGGCCGCCCGGCGGCACGCGCTCGACCTCCACCGCTCGGGGCTGACCCTCAGCCAGACCGCCCGGGCGACGGGCATCTCCCGCTCCGCGATCCGCGCCTGGACACGCCGCATCGAGCCGGCCCCCGGCACGACCGCCGAGTGCCCGCTCCGCCACGGGGCGCTCGCCCCAGACCGCCCCGCCGCCGACTACGGCTACCTGCTCGGCCTCTACCTCGGCGACGGCTGCCTCAGCGAGGGCCGCCGCGGGGTGTACGCCCTGCGGATCGCCTGCGGGGACGCCTGGCCCGGCCTGATCGACGAGTGCGAGCGGGCCGTCCGTGCCGTATTGCCCACCAGTGCCGTGCTGCGTGTCCCCGCGCCCGGCTGCACCAGCGTGGTCAGCACCGGCAAGCACTGGCCCTGCCTCTTCCCGCAGCACGGCCCCGGCCCCAAGCACCTGCGCCCGATCCGCCTCGCCGGATGGCAGCAGTCCGTGGTCTCGGCCCACCCCTGGGCCTTCGTCCGCGGCCTGATCCACTCCGACGGCTGCCGCACCGTCAACCGGACGACCCGCCGCACCGGCGACACCGTCCACCGGTACGAGTACCCGCGCTACTTCTTCACCAGCGCCTCGCACGACATCGTCCGGCTGCTCACCGGCACCTTCGACGCACTCGGGGTGGAATGGCGCCTCCGGGAGCGCCGCACCGGCCACCTGGACATCTCCGTCGCGCGGCGGGCGTCGGTGGAGTTGATGGACCGTCACGTCGGGCCGAAGTGGTGACGGCGCAGCCCTCCCCCCATGGTTGGGGCTGCGCCGTCGGGCCGTTGGGGGCCGGCCGTGGCTGTGACGCTATCGGGGCGGGGCGGGCGGGCGGGGTGCTGTGACGCGTCCGGGACGGGATCGTCGCAGGGCTGCGGTGTTCGGTTCGCAGCGGTGACGGCGCAGCCGTGGCGGGGCTGCGCCGCCGGCGGGGGTGGTCAGTTGTCGAGTTCGCCGACGTGGTGGACGCGGACGAGGTTGGTGGAGCCGGCGAGGCCGGGGGGCGAGCCGGCGGTGATGACGACGATGTCGCCCTTCCGGCAGCGGCCGAGGCCGATGAGTTGGGCGTCGACCTGGGCGACCATTTCGTCGGTGGTGGGGACGAAGGGGCCGAGGAAGGTCTCGACGCCCCAGGTGAGGGCGAGTTGGCTGCGGACGGCGGGTTCGTAGGTGAAGGCGAGGACGGGGATGGGCGAGCGGTAGCGGGTGAGGCGGCGGGCGGTGTCGCCGCTCTGGGTGAAGGCGATGAGGTACTTGGCGTGGAGGAAGTCGCCGATCTCGGCCGCGGCGCGGGCGACGGCTCCGCCCTGGGTGCGGGGCTTGTTGCGTTCGGTGAGCGGGGGGAGGCCGGCGGCGAGGACGTCGGCCTCGGCGGCTTCGATGATGCGGCCCATGGTGCGGACGGTCTCGACGGGGTACTTGCCGACGGAGGTCTCGCCGGAGAGCATGACGGCGTCGGTGCCGTCGAGGACGGCGTTGGCGACGTCGGAGGCTTCGGCGCGGGTGGGCCGGGAGGCGTGGATCATCGAGTCGAGCATCTGGGTGGCGACGATGACCGGCTTGGCGTTGCGCTTTGCGAGTTTGACGGCGCGTTTCTGGACGATCGGCACCTGTTCCATGGGCATTTCGACGCCGAGGTCGCCGCGGGCGACCATGAGGCCGTCGAAGGCGTCGACGATGGATTCGAGGGCGGCGACGGCCTGGGGCTTCTCGATCTTGGCGATGACGGGGAGGCGGCGGCCCTCCTCGTCCATGATGCGGTGGACGTCCTCGACGTCCTTGCCGCTGCGGACGAAGGAGAGGGCGACGAGGTCGGCCCCGAGGCGGAGTGCCCAGCGCAGGTCGTCGACGTCCTTGTCGCTCAGCGCGGGCACGGAGACGGAGATTCCGGGGAGGTTGAGTCCCTTGTGGTCGGAGACGAGGCCGCCTTCGAGCACGGTGGTGCGGATGCGGGGGCCGTCGACGGCGGTGACCTGGAGGCAGACGCGGCCGTCGTCGACGAGGATGTGTTCGCCGGGGGCGACGTCGGCGGCGAGGCCGGTGTAGGTGGTGCTGCAGGTGTCGCGGGTGCCGGGGAGGTCGTCGACGGTGATGGTGAACTCGTCGCCGCGTTCAAGAAGTACCGGCCCGTCGGCGAAGGTGCCGAGGCGGATCTTCGGGCCTTGGAGGTCGACGAGGATGCCGACGCTGCGGCTGGTCTCGTCGGAGGCCTTGCGGACCCGGCGGTAGCGCTCCTCGTGTTCGAGCTGGGAGCCGTGGCTGAGGTTGAACCGGGCGATGTCCATGCCGGCCTCGACCAGGGCCTTGATCTGGTCGTACGAGTCGGCGGCGGGCCCGAGGGTACAGACGATTTTTGCTCGGCGCATGCCTGTAGAGCGTAGGGATTACCGGGGCGTAACACCGCTGTTCCGCCGGGCCTCCTTGCGGCTGTTGCAGAAAGTTTTGATTAACAACCTGACACATCGTGGCCTTTGGCGCTGTGAGGTCGAATTGGCGTCCGAAGCGGTCGTCGGCGACCAGCGCGAACGCGGCGGGAGGCCGGTCCGGGGCGGGTGCGGACGGCCCGGAGGGTGATCTGTGCGGCAGTGGGTTGACGGAGTGTCGGGCGGGCTGCGGGTGCGTGGCGGCGGGGCCGGGTGTCGCGGGCGTCATGCCGGGGTCATCGACATCTCACCTGTCCGCAACGTCGGGGGGCTGTCGCGGCGGGCGATTTGACGGCAGACTTCTACGCGCGTTTCTCTACGCGCGTCAACGACGCCTCCGTCGCTGACCGTCCGTCCGCCGCACCACGCTGGAGTCGTCCATGCCCCTGAACCGCCGTGAGTTCGTCTCGCGTTCGGCCGCCACCGCGGCCGGCGCCGCCCTGGCCGGCGGACTGCCCGTCGTCGCCGCCGCCCCGGCCGCCGCGGCCCAGGGCGCGGACAGCGCCGACCGCAGGGCCCCGCAGAAGCAGACGTTCACCGTGATGGGCACCACCGACCTGCACGGCCGGGTCCTCAACTGGGACTACTTCACCGACGCCGAGTACGACGACAAGGCGCACAACGACGTCGGCCTCGCCAAGATCTCCACCCTGGTCAAGCAGGTCCGCGCCGAGAAGGGCTGCCACCGCACCCTGCTCATCGACTCCGGCGACACCATCCAGGGCACCCAGCTCACCTACTACTACGCCCGCGTCGAGCCCATCACCGCCAAGCGCCCGCCGCGCCACCCGATGGCCGCCGCGATGAACGCCATCGGCTACGACGCCGCCGCCCTCGGCAACCACGAGTTCAACTACGGCATCCCGCTGCTGCGCGCCTACGAGGAGCAGCTGGACTTCCCGCTGCTGGGCGCCAACGCGCTGTACGCCAAGAACGAGCGGCCCGCCTTCGACCCGTACGTCATCAAGGAGATGCACCTCGGGCACGGCCGTCCGCTGCGGGTGGGCATCCTGGGTCTGACCAACCCGGGCATCGCGATCTGGGACAAGGCGAACGTGTCCGGGAAGATGGTCTTCCCGGGGATCGTGGAGGCGGCGAAGAAGTACGTGCCGCGGATGCGGGCGGCCGGTGCGGACGTCGTCGTGGTCTCCTCGCACTCGGGTGCGGACGGCGCCACCTCGTACGGCGACCAGCTGCCGTGGGGCGAGAACGTGTCGGCGCAGCTGGCCGAGGAGGTGCCGGGCGTCGATGCGGTGCTGGTCGGCCACGCGCACAAGGAGGTCCCGCAGCGCCTGGTGGTGAACAAGCGGACCGGGAAGACCGTGGTGCTCTCCGAGCCGCTGTGCTGGGGCCAGCGGCTGACCTGTTTCGACTTCGAGGTGGAGTTCTCGCGCGGCTCCTGGCAGGTCACCTCGGTCTCCTCGCGGGTGCTGAACTCCAACACGGTGCCGGAGGACCCGGCGATCGTGAAGCTGATCTCCGGCCAGCACAAGAAGGTGGTGGCGTACGTCAACCAGGTGATCGGCACCTGCAAGTCCGAACTGTCCATCGCCGAGGCGCCGTTCAAGGACGTGCCGATCATCGACCTGATCGCCCGGGTGCAGGCGGACGCGGTGAGGGCGGCGCTGGCGTCCACCGAGTACGCGAACCTGCCGGTGCTGGCGCAGGCGGCGCCGTTCAACCGCACGGCGGTCATTCCGGCGGGCGATGTGCGGCTGCGGGACGCCGCGGGGCTGTACATCTACGAGAACACCCTGGAGGCGCGCGTCCTGACCGGTGCGCAGATCAAGGACTACCTGGAGTTCTCGGCGCGGTACTTCGCGCAGCTGGCCCCGGGTGCGCCGGTGGATCTCGCGACGCTGACCAATGCCGGGGCGACGCCGGACTACAACTTCGACTCGGTGTACGGGGTCTCGTACGACATCGACATCGCGCAGCCGGCCGGTTCGCGGATCGTGGGGCTGTCGTTCGACGGTGCTCCGATCGACCCGGCGGCGCAGTTCGTGCTGGCGGTGAACAACTACCGGGCGGGCGGCGGCGGCAACTTCCCGCACGTGGCGGCGGCGAAGTCGGTGTGGTCGAACTCCGAGGAGATCCGCAACACCATGATCGCCTGGGTGAAGGCCAAGGGCGTGATCGACCCGGCGGACTTCGGCGGCGTGACCTGGCGCCTGGTCCGCGCGGGCGTGCCGGTGTTCTAGGCCGGCTCGGCCCGTGGGTGGGCTGTGAGGGGCGCGGGGGACGGCACGGTCCCCCGCGCCCCTGGTCGGGCTCCCGTCCGGAACGGCCGGGCGGGGGCCTGTCAGGTGCGGCGCCGGACGGTGGAGGGCGGGGTGAGTTCCTGGCGGCCGCCGGTGGCGAGCATGCGGACCTCGTCGCGGTCGCTGATCTCGGCGCGGACGATGCCGCTGTCGTCCGTGTACACCGGGTGGCCGCCCGGGCCGAGGGTGCCGGTGGGATGAACCACGACGATGTCGTCGGTGTCCTGGCCGGGGTGCGGGAAGGAGAGCTCGTACTCGGTCATGGGGCACCTCCTCGGGCCTCGCGGGTGCGTGGGCCGCTCACCAGTGTCGCGCCCCGGCGGCGTCCGCGCGCTTCGGGAACCCGGGGGCGGGGTGCTGCGTCCCACTGCCGTCCGGTTCGGTTCGTACCGGGTTGGTACCGGCAGGGGGTGTGCGGAATGCGCAGGGGTGCGGTGGCGGCGCTGCTGGCGCTGGTGCTGTCGGGGTGCGGCGGCACGGTGGTGCGCGGCAGTGGCCCGGAGGAGGGTTCGGCGACGGCGGACGCTCCTGCGCGGCAGCGGGCGGCGCAGGTGGCGGCGGCGTGGCCGGGGTCGGAGCAGGAGCGGGTGTGGCGGTCCGGCTACTACCCGGTCGACGTGCCGGTGGAGTGGTTGCCCAAGGACGCCTTCCACGGGGGTGAGGACAAGGCCGCGTACTACGCGGGGCGGCTGGTGCTGGCGGGCGGGCTGCCGCAGACGTTCTCGGGGCTGGCGCAGGTGCGGTGGGCGGACGGGTCGGAGCTGACGCTGCCGCTGCGGTCGGCGGACTCGGTGTTCCGCTCGTTGACGGAGGGCAAGGCGGGCTGCCCGGGGAGGTGCGACCGGCCGCTGAAGGTGACGGGGGCGGAGCCGGGGACGCGGGAGGTGTCGACGAGCCGCGGCCGGGCGGAGATCCCGGTGTGGCGGTTCTCGGTGGCGGGGTACGCGGATCCGTTCGTGTATCCGGCGGTGGCGGCGCAGCAGCCGCCGGTGCCGCCCGGGTCCGGGGTGGAGGTGCCGGGGGCGCGGCCTGCGGCGTTCTCGGCGGCGTCGGCGGACGGGACGGTCCTGACGGCGGGGGTGGCGCACGGCAGCTGTGAGCGGGTGGAGCGGGTCGAGGCGTACGAGACGGGGAAGGCCGTGGTGCTGATCGCGCGGGTGCGGTCGGCGGTGCCGCCGGGGACGGTGTGCGATCTGGCGATGCACTACTCGCCGGTGGACGTCCGGCTGGACGGTCCGCTGGACGGCCGGGTGGTGCTGGACCTGGTGACGGGTGCCCCGCAGGTGCCCGGGGGCGGCCCGGGCGGGGGGCCGGCCCGCGGCCGGGACGGCGGCCGGTAGGAGCTCCCGGTGGACCGGGTTCGTCGAGGAAGGGCGGGCGCTGTGGTGTGGCGTACCGAGCGGTTGGTGCTGCGGATGTGGGAGCCCGGGGACGTGGCGCGGGCCCTTGACCTGTACGGGCGGCGGGAGGTGGCCCGGTGGCTGGGGGCGGCGCCGCGGGTGCTGGAGGGCGAGGCCGAGGCGGTGGCGCTGATCGAGCGCTTCCGCGGCCGGTCGGCGGACCCGCGGTTCGGGGTGTGGGCGGTGGAGCGGCGGGACACCGGGGTGGTGGCGGGGTCGGTGTTGTTGGTGCCGCTGCCGGACGGGGGCGGTGAGGTCGAGGTGGGGTGGCACTTCCATCCGGATTCGTGGGGCCGGGGCTTCGCCACCGAGGCTGCGCGGGCCGCGGTGGCGAAGGGGTTCGCGGACGGGCTGGCGGAGGTCCGGGCGGTGGTGCGGCCGGGGAACGATCCGTCGCTGGCGGTGTGCCGGCGGTTGGGGATGGAGCCGCTGGGGCGGACGGACCGCTGGTACGGGACGGAGCTGGAGGAGTTCGTGCTGCGGGCGCCGTAGGCGTGGTCGACCGCCGGTACCGGGTCAGGAGGGCCCGGGGGCGAGCGGGCGGGCGATCGTCCTTTCGAGGACCAGGAGGGCGGGGACGGTGGCGAGGGCGAGGGCTGCCAGGAAGAGCCAGGGCCAGACGGTGCCGATGCCGAGGAGGAGGGTGAGCAGGGCGGGGGCGGCGACCTGGCCGAAGGTCCAGGAGAGCTGGTGGACGGCGAGGTAGCGGCCGCGCAGGTCGGGGTGGGCGAGTTGGACGCTGAGGTTCTCGGCGAACGGGGTGGCCATGGTCTCGGCGGCGTTGTAGACGAGCATGGCGGCGTAGAGGCCGGCGAGGACGGCCCAACCGGGTGCGGCGGAGAGGGCGGCGAAGGCGCCGAAGGCCAGCGCGTTGAGGACGTGGGCGGCGGCGATGACGCGGGTCGGCCGGAAGCGTTCGAGGCGGCGGGTGACGGCGGTCTGGGTGAGGACGACCTGGGCGCTGTTGAGGACGAGCAGGGAGCCGGCGACCCAGGCGGGCCGGTGGAGGCCGTCGGTGAGGTAGACGGCGAGCAGCAGGCTGAGGACGAGCGAGGCGAAGACGTTGCCGAGGTTGATGGCGACGAGGAGCAGGTAGCGGCGGTCGCGCAGGACGGTGCGGTAGCTGCCGGCGGCGGGCCCGGCGGTGCGGGTGCGGGTCGGTGGGTGGGGCGGCCGCCAGGTGGCGAGGAGGACGGCGGCGGCGAGGAAGCTGGCTGCGTTGAGCAGGACGGTGGCGCGCAGTCCGGTGGCGCCGCCGACGGCGAGGAGGAAGGCGCCGAGGGCGCCGCCCAGGGCCAGGCCGGCGTTGCGCAGGGTGCTGATGAGGGCGAAGCAGCGGGTGCGCCGGGGTTCGTCGGCGGCGAGGACGACGAGGCCGGTGCTGGCCGTCCAGTAGCCGGCGGTGCCGATCTGGGCGAGGAGCACGACGGCGGTGATCTGCCACGGGCGGTGGGCGAGCAGGAAGGCGGTGTGGGCGAGGGCGGAGAGGAGGTTGGCGGCGGCGGCGACGGTGCGGGCGCCGTACCGGTCGACGATCGGTCCGGTGAGGACGGCGGTGGGCAGGGCGAGGAGGCGGCCGAGGCTGATGGCGGCGCCGATGACGGTGAGGGTGAGGGTGGTGGTGCGGGCGAAGTAGACGACGGTGAAGGTGAGGAGCAGGCCGCTGCCCAGGCTGTCGACGAGGTGGGCGGCGAGGAGGTTGCGGCGGCCGGCGGTGCGGGGGGCGCCGGGGGCGGTCGGTTCGTCGGGGCCGGCGGTGGCTGCGGCGGGCCGTTCGGGGGTGCTGGTGGTCATGGGCCCGATCCTGCGGCGGTCTTCGGGCGGGGAGAATCGATTTCGTCGTGGTGGAATCCTCGGGGGTGGAGCGGTGCTGACGCTGCGTTTCTCGGCGCACGATCTGGCGGTGACCCGGTTCGCGCACTCGCCGCTGACCGAACTCACCAACAGCGTCCAGGTGTTGAAGGAGCCCGGGGTGCACGGGGTGCACCTGCCGTGGGTGCGGGAGGCGCGGCGGCGGCTGGCGGGGGCGGAGTTCGCGCTGCTGGCGGAGCTGGTGCCGATCCCGGCGGTGTACACACCGGACTTCCTGACGCCGGTGCCGGCTTCTTCGGCGCCGGGGATCGAGGAGGAGGTGGCGGGGCTGCTGGCGACGCCGCCGGATCAGGTGCGGGCGGACCTGGACCGGTTCGCGGGGCCGCTGCCGCCGCTGGTGGCGGCGCTGCGGGCCGATCCCGGGGCGGGGCTGGCCCGGCTGGCGGCGGAGGTGCGGGCGTACTGGGCGGCGGCGCTGGAGCCCTTCTGGGGTCGGATCGCACGGCTGGTGGAGGGTGAAGTCCTGTACCGGGCAAGGCAGATGTCGGCAGGTGGGCCGGCTGCGCTGTTCGCGGACCTGCATCCGCGGGTGTCCTGGGAGCGGGGGACGCTGCGGGTGCGGCACATCTGGTTCCGGGCGGAGCGGGCGCTGGACGGCGAGCGGGGCCTGGTGCTGGTGCCGTCGGTGTTCGCGTGGCCGGGGGTGTACTCGCAGACGGACCCGCCGGGCAGGCCCGGGCTGGTGTATCCGCCGCGGGGGGTGGCGACGCTGTGGGAGGCGCCTGCGCCTGCGCCGGACGGCCTGGCGGGGGTGCTGGGGCGGGCCCGGGCGCAGCTGCTGGTGGAGTTGGCGGCGCCGGCGTCGACGACCGAACTGGCCCTGCGGACGGGCCTGTCGGCGCCGAACGTGTCGCACCACCTGGCGGCACTGCACGCAGCGGGGCTGGTGGCGCGGCACCGCAGCGGCCGCAGCGTCCTGTACCTGCGGACACCGGTGGCGGAGGCGCTGATGGGGGCAGGCGGCTGAGCGAGGACCCGGTCAGGGCGGTCGGGCAACCGACAGGGACGCGTGGGGTTGCTCTAGCGGTCTGCGAGGTCGTGCAGTCGGGTGAGGGCGTCCTCTGTGGAGGTGAGGACGGAGATGTGGCCGTCGTCGGGGCGGGTCCACAGCTCGGCGCCGGGGATGCGGTCGGCGAGCCAGCGGCTGTGGCTGCTGGGGACGATGCGGTCGCGGTCGCCGTGCAGGAGGAGGACGGGGGTGCGGATCCGGTCGGGGGTGAAGCCCCAGGGGGCGGTGTAGGCGAGGTCGTCGTCGATCAGTGCGGCGGGGCCGGCGGCGAGGGCGGGGCCGACGACGGTGTCCAACCAGGACCAGGGGCCGTGCAGGGCGGCGAGGTCGGCCGGGGTGAACTCGGGGTCGTAGTCGGCGCCGTGGGCCTGTTGGTGGTGTTCCTTGGCGGTGCGGCCCGCGGCGGCGGCCTGCAGGGAGGCGACCCCGGAGGCGGTCATCCCGGCGTACCAGTCGAGGCCGTCGGCGCCGTACGGGGCGAGTCCGGCGATGCTCGCGGCCGCGAGGACGCGGTCGGGCAGCAGGGCGGCGCAGGCGAGGGCGTGCGGGCCGCCGCCGGAGTGGCCGAGGGCGGCGAAGCGGTCGATGCCGAGGGCAGTGGCGAGGGCGGCGGTGTCGGCGGCCGCGGAGGCGACGTCCCGGCCGGGGCGGGGGGTGGAGCCGCCGTAGCCGGGGCGGTCGTACGAGACGAAGCGGATGCCGAGCCGGGCGGCCGCGGGGAGGAGCGGCTCGGGCGGTGTGCCGAGGTTGGGCGTGCCGTGGTGCCAGACGACGGTGAGCGGGGCGTCCACGGGCCCGGTGTCGTAGTACCGGAGGGTGCGGCCGTCGGGCAGGGTGAGGGCGGTCTCCGTCATGGTGCGCACGCTACCGGCCGGGGCCGACAGGGGCCCCGGCCGACGGCGGGTCGCCTCGGGAGCCGGGTCAGAACGGGAAGCGGCTGCGGCCGTGCTGGATGGAGATCCACTTGACGGTGGTGAAGGCCTCCACGGTGGCGTCGCCGTTGAGGCGGCCGACGCCGGAGTTCTTCTCGCCGCCGAAGGGCACGATCGGCTCGTCGGCGATGGTGCCGTCGTTGATGTGGATCATGCCGGTCTCGATCCGCTGGGCGAGCCGGACGCCGCGCTCGATGTCGCCGGTGTGGACGGCGCCGCTGAGGCCGAACGGGGTGTCGTTGGCGATCTCCACGGCCTCCTCGTCGCCGTCGAAGGGCACCACGACGACGACCGGGCCGAAGATCTCGCGGCGCAGCACGGGGGCGTCGTGGGGCACGCCGGTGAGGACGACCGGGTCCATCAGGGTGCCGACGGTGGAGCCGCGGAGCAGGACCTCGGCGCCGTCGGCGACGGCCTGGTCGACCTGGGCGGTGACGGAGTCGGCCTGGGCGGTGTTGATGAGCGGGCCGATGTCGGTGGCCGGGTCCTGGGGGTCGCCGACGGTGAGGGTGCGGATCTTGGCGACGAACCGGGTGGTGAACTCGTCGAGGACGGAGCGGTCGACGAGGACGCGGTTGGCGGCCATGCAGACCTGGCCCTGGTGGGCGAAGCGGCTGAAGACGGCGGCGTCCACGGCGTAGTCGAGGTCGGCGTCGTCGAGGACGATCAGGGCGCTGTTGCCGCCGAGTTCGAGGACGGAGCGCTTGAAGTGGGAGGCGGCGACGGTGGCGACGTGCCGGCCGACGGTGTCGGAGCCGGTGAAGGCGATGACCTTGGGGACGGGGTGCTCGATGAAGGCGTCGCCGATCTCGGCGATGTCGGTGAGGACGACGTTGAGCAGGCCGGCGGGCAGGCCGGCGTCCTCGAGGAGCTTGGCGATCAGGGTGCCGCCGGTGATCGGGGCGTCCTGGTGGGGCTTGAGGACGACGCCGTTGCCGAGGGCGAGCGCGGGGGCGACGGCCTTGAGGGAGAGGAACAGCGGGAAGTTGAAGGGGCTGATCACGCCGACGACGCCGACGGGCAGGCGGTAGAGGCGGTTCTCCTTGCCGTCGACCGGGGAGGGCAGGATGCGGCCCTCGGCGCGCAGCGAGAGCTGCATGCACTCGCGGAGCATGTCCTTGGAGAGGGAGATCTCGAAGCCGGCCTTGAGGCGGGTGCCGCCGAGCTCGGCGATGATGGTGTCGGTGATCTCCTGCTCGCGCTCCTCGAGGAGGCGCAGGGCGCGCTCGAACACCAGGCGCCGGGTGTAGGGGTTGGTGGAGGCCCAGGTGCGCTGGGCGCGTTCGGCGGCCCGGTAGGCCTGGTCGACCTCGGCGGCGGTGGCGACGGTGATGGAGGCGAGCTTCTCCCCGTTGTACGGGTTGATGTCGACGATGTCCCACGAGCCGCTGCCGGTGCGCCACACGCCGTCGATGTACTGCTGCGACAGTTCCGTGAAGTGAGACATCCGCTGCCTTTCGATGAGTTCCGTCCGGGCGAACGGATTTGACGGAATCTCATCCTACTGACCGGCGATCAGATGTCTCCGAGAACGGAGCGGAGAAGTGCCAGTGAATCCTCGGGGGTGAGGCTGGCCTCGCTGAGCCGCTGCAGGGCGGCGGTGTACTCGGCGACCTCGGCGGGCCGGTCCAGGTACAGGGCGCTGGTGAACTGCTCCAGGTAGACGACGTCGGGCAGCTCCGGTTCGGCGAAGCCGAGCACCGAGAAGGCGCCGGCCTCGGCCCCGGGCAGGTCGGTGCCGAGCGGCACCACCTGCAGCACGACCTCCGGCCGGCCGGCGGCGGAGATCAGGTGCTCCAGCTGGCCGCGCATCACCTGCGGCCCGCCGCAGGGGCGGCGCAGCGCCGCCTCGTCGATGACGGCGTGCAGGGCGGGTGCCCGGCCGGAGGCGAGCAGCTGCTGGCGGCGCATCCGGACGGCGACCCGGCGGTCGACCTCCTGCGGGGTGGCGTTGTGGCGGCCGAGCAGGACGACGGCGCGGGCGTAGGCCTCGGTCTGCAGCAGCCCGGGGACGAACTGGATCTCGTAGCTGGCGATCGAGGCGGCGGCCTCCTCGAGGCCGAGGTAGGTGTGGAACCAGGTCGGGACGACGTCCTCGTACCCGTGCCACCAGGAGACGGCGTTGGCCTCGGCGATCAGGCCGAGCAGGGTGGTGCGCTCCTCGCCCTGGTCGACGCCGTAGAGGGTGAGCAGGTCGGCGACGTCGCGCTCCTTGAAGCCGACCCGGCCGAGTTCCATCCGGCTGATCTTCGACTCGGACGCGCGGATCGAGTAACCGGCCTCCTCGCGGGTCACGCCGCGGGCCTCGCGCAGCCGCCGCAGCTGGGAGCCCAGCAGCAGCCGGTGCGCGGTGACCCCGCCGCCCGTGTGGAGCATGCTCATCGCGCCGACCTCCATGTCCGGTGGGGCAGTTGCCCGTCGGGCGCAGTCTGCCACCCGGGTACGACAGCCGGAAGGGTGCGCCGCGCCGCTCCCAGCCGATTGCCAGGAAAGCCGTCGGCTGCGTGCCCGGCAGGGACCGTCGGCGTCCGAACAGCAGGCAGCGCCTGCCCCCAACTGGTCGGGGAGTGGGCAGGCGCTGCAACCGCATGGTCCCGGCGGCTCTGGCGGGTCGCGGTGTACTGCAGCCGGAGTTGTCTCCGGTAGTTCGGGTGTGTCAGACCACCAGGGGGCGGTCGGTGGGGCGGATCGGCGCGGGCAGCGGGGTCTTGCCGCCCAGGAACTTGTCCACCGCTGCCGCGGTGGACCGGCCCTCGGCGATCGCCCAGACGATGAGCGACTGGCCTCGGCCGGCGTCACCGCAAACGTACACGCCCTCGACGTTGGTGGCGAACTTGCCGTCACGGGCGACGTTGCCGCGGTTGTCCAGCTCGACGCCGAGCTGCTCGACCAGGCCGTTCTTGACGTCGGTGCCGGTGAAGCCCATGGCCAGGGTGACGAGCTGGGCCGGGATGGCGCGCTCGCTGCCGGGCACCTGCTCGAACCTGCCGTCCTTGAACTCGACCTCGACGAGGTGGAGCTGCTGGACGTTGCCGTCCTCGTCGCCGCTGAAGTGGGTGGTGGAGACGGAGTAGATCCGCTCGCCGCCCTCCTCGTGCGCGGAGGTGACCTTGTAGGTCATCGGCATGGTCGGCCAGGGCTGGTGGCCGGGGCGCTCCTCGCTGGGCCGCGGCATGATCTCCAGCTGGGTGACCGAGGCCGCGCCCTGGCGGTGGGCGGTGCCGACGCAGTCCGCGCCGGTGTCGCCGCCGCCGATGACGACCACGTGCTTGCCCTTGGCGCTGATCGGGGAGTCGACGTAGTCGCCCTCCTGCACCTTGTTGGCGAGCGGCAGGTACTCCATGGCCTGGTGGATGCCGGCCAGCTCCCGGCCCGGGACGGGCAGGTCGCGGGCGGTGGTGGCGCCGGCCGCGATGACGACCGCGTCGAAGCGCTCGCGCAGCTGCTGGCCGGTGATGTCCTCGCCGACGTGGACGCCGGTGCGGAAGCGGGTGCCCTCCGCGCGCATCTGCTCGATGCGGCGGTTGATGTGCCGCTTCTCCATCTTGAACTCGGGGATGCCGTAGCGCAGCAGGCCGCCGATGCGGTCGGCGCGCTCGTACACGACCACGGTGTGGCCGGCCCGGGTGAGCTGCTGGGCGGCGGCCAGGCCGGCCGGGCCGGAGCCGACGACGGCCACGGTCTTGCCGGACAGGCGCTCCGGGACCTGCGGGGTGACGCCGCCGCGGTCCCAGGCCTTGTCGATGATGGTGACCTCGACGTTCTTGATGGTCACCGCGTCCTGGTTGATGCCGAGGACGCAGGCCGACTCACAGGGCGCCGGGCAGAGGCGGCCGGTGAACTCCGGGAAGTTGTTGGTGGCGTGCAGGCGCTCGATGGCGCCCGTCCAGTCGTCCCGGTAGGCGAGGTCGTTCCACTCGGGGATGAGGTTCCCGAGCGGGCAGCCGTTGTGGCAGAACGGGATGCCGCAGTCCATGCAGCGGCCGGCCTGCTTGGTGATGATCGGCAGGAGGCTGCGCTCGACGTAGACCTCGTTCCAGTCCCGCAGACGGACGTCGACGGGACGGCGCTCGGCCAGCTGCTTCGGGGTGGTCAGGAAGCCCTTCGGGTCAGCCATGTGCCGCCTCCATCATCTTGCGAGTGGTCTCGGACTCGGAGAGCCCGTCGCGCTCAGCGGCATCCTTGGCGGCGAGCACAGCCTTGTAGTCGGTGGGCATGATCTTGGAGAAGCGGGAGACGCCGCTGCCCCAGTCGGCGAGGAGCTCGGCGGCCACGGTGGAGCCGGTCTCCTCGTAGTGCTGCTGCACGGTCTCGCGCAGCCAGTCGCGGTCCTTGGCGTCCGGGGCCTCGATGCCGACCATGCCGCCGTTGACATTGGCCGGGCGCAGGTCGAGGACGTACGCGATGCCGCCGGACATGCCCGCTGCCAGGTTGCGCCCGGTCTCGCCGAGGACGACGACCCGGCCGCCGGTCATGTACTCGAGGCCGTGGTCGCCCACGCCCTCGACGACCAGTGTGGCACCGGAGTTGCGGACGGCGAAGCGCTCGCCGGCCTTGCCGCGGAGGTGGATGCGGCCGCTGGTGGCACCGTACCCGATGGTGTTGCCGGCGATGACGTGGTTCTGGGCGTCGGCGCCGATGGCCGCGGCGTCGCGGGCCGGGCGGACGACCACGACGCCGCCGGACAGGCCCTTGCCGACGTAGTCGTTGGCGTCGCCCTCCAGCCGCAGCGTGATGCCCTTCGGCACGAAGGCGCCGAACGACTGGCCGGCGGAGCCGGTGAAGGTGACGTCGATGGTGCCCTCGGGCAGGCCCTCGCCGCGGTACCGCTTGGTCACCTCGTAGCCGAGCATGGTGCCGACGGTGCGGTTGACGTTGCGGATCGGCAGCTGGATGCGGACGGCGTCGCCGCGCTCCAGGGCGTCCTCGGCCAGCTCGACGAGCTGGTTGTCGAGCGCCTTGTCGAGCGAGTGGTCCTGCACGGTGGTGTTGTGCAGGGCCGCGCCCTCGGGGAGCTCGGGCACGTGGAAGAGCGGCGCCAGGTCGAGGCCGGCGGCCTTCCAGTGGTCGACGGCGGCGGCCGCGTCGATGTGCTCGGCGTGGCCGACGGCCTCCTCGATCGAGCGGAAGCCCAGCTCGGCGAGGATCTCGCGGACCTCCTCGGCGATGAACTCGAAGAAGTTCACCACGAACTCCGGCTTGCCGGAGAAGCGGTCGCGGAGCACCGGGTTCTGGGTGGCGACGCCGACCGGGCAGGTGTCCAGGTGGCAGACGCGCATCATGATGCAGCCGGAGACCACCAGCGGGGCGGTCGCGAAGCCGAACTCCTCGGCGCCCAGCAGGGCGGCGATGACGACGTCGCGGCCGGTCTTCAGCTGGCCGTCGGTCTGCACGACGATGCGGTCGCGCAGGCCGTTCAGCAGCAGGGTCTGCTGGGTCTCGGCGAGGCCGAGCTCCCAGGGGCCGCCCGCGTGCTTGAGCGAGGTCAGCGGCGAGGCGCCGGTGCCGCCGTCGTGGCCGGAGACCAGCACCACGTCGGCGTGCGCCTTGGAGACGCCCGCGGCGACGGTGCCGACGCCGACCTCGGAGACCAGCTTCACGTGGATGCGGGCCTGCGGGTTGGCGTTCTTGAGGTCGTGGATCAGCTGAGCCAGGTCCTCGATGGAGTAGATGTCGTGGTGCGGCGGCGGGGAGATCAGGCCGACACCCGGGGTGGAGTGCCGGGTCTTGGCGACCCACGGGTACACCTTGTGGCCGGGCAGCTGGCCGCCCTCGCCGGGCTTGGCGCCCTGGGCCATCTTGATCTGGATGTCGTCCGCGTTGACCAGGTACTCGCTGGTGACGCCGAAGCGGCCGGAGGCGACCTGCTTGATCGCGGAGCGGCGCTCCGGGTCGTACAGGCGGTCCGGGTCCTCGCCGCCCTCACCGGTGTTGGACTTGCCGCCGAGGCGGTTCATCGCGATGGCGAGGGTCTCGTGCGCCTCGCGCGAGATGGAGCCGTACGACATGGCGCCGGTGGAGAAGCGCTTGACGATCTCGGAGACCGGCTCGACCTCGTCGATCGAGATCGGGGTGCGGTCCTTGGCGTCCAGCTTGAACAGGCCGCGCAGCGTCATCAGGCGCTCGGACTGCTCGTTCACCCGGGAGGTGTACTGCTTGAAGATGTCGTACCGCTTGTTGCGGGTGGAGTGCTGCAGGCGGAAGACCGTGTCCGGGTCGAACAGGTGCGGCTCGCCCTCGCGGCGCCACTGGTACTCGCCGCCGATCTCCAGCGCGCGGTGCGCGGCCGGGATGCCGGAGGCCGGGTAGGCCTTGGCGTGGCGGGCGGCGGTCTCCTTGGCGATCTCGTCCAGGCCGATGCCGCCGAGCTTGGTGGTGGTGCCGGCGAAGTAGTTGTCGACCAGCTCCTGGGAGAGGCCGATCGCCTCGAAGACCTGGGCGCCGCGGTACGAGGCCACGGTGGAGATGCCCATCTTCGACATGACCTTGAGCACGCCCTTGCCGAGCGCCTTGATCAGGTTCTTGATCGCCTTCTCGGGCTCGACGCCCTGGATGAAGACGCCCTGGGCGACCAGGTCCTCGACGGACTCCATCGCCAGGTACGGGTTGACCGCGCCGGCGCCGTAGCCGACCAGCAGCGCGACGTGGTGCACCTCGCGGACGTCGCCGGCCTCGACGATCAGGGACACCTGGGTGCGCTGCTTGGTGCGGATCAGGTGGTGGTGGATCGCGGAGGTGAGCAGCAGCGACGGGATCGGCGCGTGCTCGGCGTCCGAGTGGCGGTCGGAGAGGACGACGATGCGGGCGCCGTCGGCGATCGCGGCGTCGGCCTCGGCGGCGATCTCGGCCAGGCGGGCGGCCAGGCCGGCCCCGCCGGTGGAGACCTTGTACAGGCCGGACAGCGTGACGGCCTTCAGGCCGGGCTGGTCGCCGTCGGCGTTGATGTGGATGAGCTTGGCCAGCTCGTCGTTGTCGATCACCGGGAAGGTGATGCCGACGGAGCGGCAGTGCGAGGGCTGCGCGTCGAGCAGGTTGCCCTCGGGGCCGAGGTTGCTCAGCAGCGAGGTGACGAGCTCCTCGCGGATGGCGTCCAGCGGCGGGTTGGTGACCTGCGCGAAGAGCTGCACGAAGTAGTCGAACAGCAGGCGCGGCTTCTCGGAGAGCGCGGCGATCGGCGAGTCGGTGCCCATCGAGCCGAGCGCCTCGGCGCCGGTCTTGGCCATCGGCGCCAGGATGACGCGCAGCTCCTCCTCGGTGTAGCCGAAGGTCTGCTGACGGCGGGTCACCGAGGCGTGGGTGTGGGCGATGTGCTCGCGCTCGGGGAGCTTGGCGAGCTGGATCTGCCCGGCGGCGATCCACTCCTCGTACGGGTGCTCGGCGGCGAGGGCGGACTTGATCTCCTCGTCCTCGACGATGCGGCCCTCGGCCGTGTCGACCAGGAACATCTTGCCGGGCTGCAGACGGCCCTTCTTGGCGACCCGCTCCTGGTCGATGTCGAGCACGCCGACCTCGGAGGAGAGGACGACCAGGCCGTCCTCGGTGATCCAGTAGCGGGCGGGGCGCAGGCCGTTGCGGTCGAGGACGGCGCCGATCTGGGTGCCGTCGGTGAAGGTGACGCAGGCCGGGCCGTCCCAGGGCTCCATCAGGTTGGAGTGGTACTGGTAGAACGCGCGGCGGGCCGGGTCCATGGTGGCGTGGTTCTCCCACGCCTCCGGGATCATCATCAGCACCGCGTGCGGCAGCGAGCGGCCGCCGAGGTGGAGCAGCTCCAGGACCTCGTCGAAGGACGCGGAGTCGGAGTGGTCCGGGGTGCAGATCGGGAAGATCCGGTCGAGGTCGCCGGGGATGAGGTCGGTGGCGAGCTGGGACTCGCGGGCGGTCATCCAGTTCCGGTTGCCCTTGACCGTGTTGATCTCGCCGTTGTGCGCGACGAAGCGGTACGGGTGGGCGAGCGGCCAGCTCGGGAAGGTGTTGGTCGAGAACCGCGAGTGCACCAGGCCGACGGCGGAGGCGTAGAGCCGGTCCGACAGGTCGGGGAAGAAGGGCTCCAGCTGGCCGGTGGTCAGCATGCCCTTGTAGACGATGGTGCGGGCGGACAGCGACGGGAAGTAGACGCCGGCCTCGCGCTCGGCGCGCTTGCGGACGACGAAGGCGACCCGGTCGAGCTCGATGCCGGTCTTCTCGGCGTGCGAGACGAAGATCTGACGGAAGCGCGGCATGACCGAGCGGGCGGTGGCGCCGAGCAGGTCCGGGGTGACCGGGACGTCGCGCCAGCCGAGGACGGTCAGGCCCTCCTCGGCGGCGACGGCCTCGATGGCGGCGACCGCGGCGGCGTCGGCGGCGTCCTCGTCGGGGAGGAAGGCGATGCCGACGGCGTAGGAGCCGGCGGCCGGCAGCTCGAAGGAGACCTTGGAGCGCAGGAAGGCGTCCGGGACCTGGGTCAGGATGCCCGCACCGTCACCGGAGTCCGGCTCGGCGCCGGTGGCGCCGCGGTGCTCCAGGTTGCGCAGGACGGTGAGCGCCTGGTCGACAACGGTGTGGTCGGCGATGCCGGTCAGCGTGGCGACGAAGCCGACGCCGCAGGCGTCGTGCTCGTTTCGCGGGTCGTACAGGCCCTGAGCAGCAGGTCGCGCATCCGGAACGAGCGCGTACGGGCGGCTGGCCTGCACGGGCTCGTTGGCGGAGTGCATGGATGCAGACAGCATCGGCTCTCCCGTCGTCGTCTTTTGGCTTGGGAGCACCTCCCGGCCGGGAGCCGGAGGGGCTTGGTGCATTAAGGGACGACGTTGGCCCTCTGCGATTTCGTGCAAGTTACATGATGCCGGACATCCCGCGAAGTGGAACGGGGCGTCCACATGGCGGACATAACCTGCAGGTCAGCGGCGGTTACCGGCTGGTAGGTCCGGCCCGGCAGAACGCGCAACGGTGCGCGTGTTTCCACCAGTGTGCCCAACGGCCGCGCGGGTGAAACAGCGGCGAAACGCCCCGTCCACACGGCCGCGGTGGCGGCGCCTGCGATTCCATCCCGTACGGACGAGCACCGGAATGGAATCGAGGGCCGGAAGCTGCCGGGGAGAGCGTAGAACAGGCATGGACCACCGGCCCATGTGTGGAACGTCACGCACGCCCCGGCATACCCATGCGATGCCCTGTGGCATCGCACGAGGTCAGCCGACCGCGCCGCCGATGAGGTGGCCCAGCAGGAAGGTCAGGCCGGCGGCGGCGCCGCCCAGGGCCAGCTGGCGCAGGCCGCTGAACCACCAGCTGCGGGCGGTCACCCGGGCCACCACGGCCCCGCACAGGAACAGGCCGCCGGCCGCCACCACCAGGGCCGGCCACAGCGAGGCCGCACCCAGCAGGTACGGCAGCAGCGGCAGCAGCGCGCCCAGCGCGAAGCAGGCGAAGGAGGAGGCCGCGGCGACGACCGGCGACGGCAGGTCGTCCGGGTCCACGCCCAGCTCCTCGCGGGCGTGCACGGCCAACGTCCGCTCCGGGTCGCTGGACAGCTGCCGGGCCACCTCGTGGGCCAGCTCCGGCTCGACGCCCTTGGCCACGTACAGCTGGGCGAGCTCGGCCAGCTCGCCGTGCGGGTTGCGGCTCAGTTCCAGGCGCTCGGCCTCGATCTCGGCCTCGACCAGCTCGCGCTGCGAGGCGACCGAGGTGTACTCCCCGGCCGCCATCGAGAAGGCGCCGGCGGCCAGGCCGGCCAGGCCGGTGAGGATCACCGTGCTGCGGCCGACGTCGCCGCCGACCACACCGCTCACCAGCGCCAGGTTGGACACCAGGCCGTCCATCGCGCCGAACACGGCGGGCCGCAGCCAGCCGCCGTTCACGTCACGGTGGTGCCCGTCCTCCGGGATGCGCGGCTTGGGCTCCCCGGTGGCGGGCCGGTCTATGGCGGTGCTCATGGCTGTCAGGTCTCCTGTCGGACGTCCCCCCTGCGCAGCCGGGCACGGCGGCTCTGCCGTGGAGCTGGGCTGCCCGCAGGCTCTACGAGTTCGAACGTAGCCCGTTGACCTGCGACTTTCCAGCAAAGTAAGGCTGTCCGAACATGCCGGCGGCCGCCCTCCACACGGGGTGGCGGGCGGCCGTCGGGCAGGCGTTCGGGCAGGTCAGGCGGGCTGCTCCGGGGCGGCGTCGGCCGGGGCGGCGGTGCGCTGGGCGCCCGGGGAGCTGTCCGAGGGCTGGGACGCGGCGTCCTTCTCGTCCGCGGTGCGGGCGGCCGGGTCGATCGAATCCGGCGCCTCCCGGCCGGGGCGCAGCCGGGAGGACACCACCAGGTAGACGACCGCCGCCACGAAGAGCACGATCGCGGTCCAGTCGTTGAGGCGCAGGCCCAGGATGTGGTGCGCCTCGTCGATCCGCAGCCACTCGGTCCAGAACCGGCCCACCGTGTAGGCGGCGACGTACAGGGCGAAGGCCCGGCCGTGGCCGAGGGTGAAGCGGCGGTCGGCCCAGATCACCAGCAGGGCGACGCCGACGCACCAGAGCGACTCGTAGAGGAAGGTCGGGTGGAAGACGCCGTCGACGACCGTGCCGTCGGCCTCCACCTTGTGGATCTCCAGGCCCCAGGGGAGCGTGGTCGGCTTGCCGTACAGCTCCTGGTTGAACCAGTTGCCCCAGCGGCCGAAGGCCTGGGCGAGCGCGATGCCCGGCGCGATGGCGTCGGCGTAGGCGGGGAGCGGGACGCCGCGGCGGCGGCAGCCGATCCAGGCGCCGACCGCGCCGAGGGCGATCGCACCCCAGATGCCGAGGCCGCCCTCCCAGATCTTGAAGGCGTTCCACGGGTTCCGGCCGTCACCGAAGTACAGCTGATGGTCGGTGATCACGTGGTAGAGCCGGCCGCCGATCAGGCCGAAGGGCACGGCCCAGACGGCGATGTCGCCGACCGTGTGCTTGGCACCGCCCCGGGCGACCCAGCGCCTGCTGCCGAGCCAGACCGCGACGACGACGCCGATGATGATGCAGAACGCGTAGGCGCGCAGCGGGACCGGTCCGAGGTAGAGGACGCCCCGCGACGGGCTCGGGATGTATGCGAGATCCATGGCAGGGTCGACGCTACCCTGTCGCGCGCGCGGTGCGGGCACCGGCGCGGGTCACAGCTTCCGAACGGTCGCGGGGCGGCCGGCCGGCGGGTGCCCGGCCGGCGGCCGCGGGGTGCGGCCGGGTGCGTCAGGGGGACGGCGCGGTGCTCGGCACCTGCGAGCCGGTGGTGCCGGGCTTCTTGCCCTGGTTGGCCTCGTCGACCCACTTCACGAGGTTCTCCGGGGAGATCTGCTCCTCCCCCTTCTTCGGGTAGACCGGGGTGCCGTTGAGCAGCACCGTCGGCGTGGACTTGAAGCCGGACTTGTCGAAGTCCTGCTGGACGGCGGAGACCCAGCCACCGAACTCGTTGTCGTTGACGCAGGCCCGGAAGGCGGGGGTGTCGAGGCCCGGGACCTGCTTGGCGAGGTCGAGCAGGGCCTCCTTGTCGCCGAAGGTGTCGCTGGTCTCGGCGGGCTGGTTCTTGTAGAGCACGTCGTGGTAGGCGCGGAACTTGCCCGCGTCCTGCGCGCAGGCCAGGGCGTTGGCACCGTACTTGGAGCCCTTGCCGTCGAGCGAGCGGTCGATGAACGAGACGATGTGGTAGTTCGCGGTGATCTTGCCCGCGTCCTCCAGCTCGTTGACGGTCTGTGCGAAGGCCTGCTCGAAGCTGCCGCAGGCGGGGCAGCGCGGGTCCTCGTAGACGGTGAGGACGGAGGGGGCGTCGGCCGCGCCGCTGGGGATGACGAGGTTCTTCTCGCCGGTGGTGCCGGCCGGGGCGGCGGTCGGGGTCTCCGGCTTGGAGCGCTGGTCCTGCACCACGACGCCGGTGACCGCCGCGGCGGCGATCACGCCGATCACCACGCCGCCGACGACGAGCTGCTTCTTGCGCCGGCCGCGGGCCTCGTCGGCGGCCCGCTGCTGTTGCAACCGCTCGCGGGCGGTGCGCTTGCCTTCTCGGTTCTTCTCGCTCATGGGTGCTGTGTCCAAGGCCGTGTCCGGGTCGTCGGAGGGATGCGGGGTGTCCGCGGGGAGGGGTGGGGCGCGGAGTGCGGTGGGCGGGCGGTCAGGCGGCGAGCCAGGCGTCGGCCGAGAACTTCGTCCTGGGCCGGAGGACCAGCCAGAGGGCGAGCAGCAGGAAGCCGGTGTCGCGGAGGATCTCCTGGAGGTACTCGGTCTTGGAGGCGTCGACCGTGCCGCCGCCGCCGAAGCAGCCGCAGTCGATGGAGATGCCGCGGGCCCAGGCCGAGGCGATGCCGGCGATGAAGGCCAGCAGCAGCAGCGCCGAGACCGCGGCGACCAGCCGGGTGCCCAGCCCGATCAGCAGCAGCAGTGCCAGGGCGAGCTCCAGGAACGGCAGGCCGTACCCGACCGGCTTGACCAGGGACTCGGGCAGGATCTCGTAGGCCCGGACGGCCTGGGCCGCCTCGGCCGGGTCGGAGATCTTGGCGAGCCCGGCCCAGCCCCAGACCACCGCCAGGCCGAGGCGGGCGGCCAGGCCGATCCACTCGGAGGCCGGGCCGGCCAGGACGCGGCGCAGCCCCCCGGCGCTCTGCGGCCGGATCGTCTGCTGACTGACCATGCGGTCTCCCCCTGGGCGTGGTACGGCATCGGTGCGGCCCGTGTGCTGCGGCGCGCGGCGCCGCGGCGGCGGCCCCTGACGGATGAACCGTAGAGGAGGAAGTGCAGTTCCTCCGCTTTCGCGAATTAAGCCGAAAGGGTGAGATTTTCGGGGGTGATGTCCGGCTTGTTCTAACGGTCCTGACGATCCGTCCGGCCGCAGCGGCCGACCGGCGCGTCGGCGGCGGAGGGCTCGCGGCCGTGCGGGCCCGGGGACCGCTCGCCGAACGCCGCGAGGGCGGCGGCCGGGCCGACGCAGGCGCGGGCGTCCCGGGCTGCCTGTTCGGCACCCCGTCTGGCCAGCGCCTGGCCGGCGGCGGTCTGCATCCCGAGGGCCGTGCCGAGGGCGAGGGCGGCGGCCGCCGCACGGATCAGGACGGCACGGTGCAGGGACGGCACGGGCGGACCTCTCGACGGTCGGGGCGGTTGAGCGGTGCACGAACCACGGAGTGCGGACGGCACCGTCAACCCGTCCCTCCGCTCAACGCGGGTCAACCGCACCCGATGCGCCGGCCCTCCACTCTCCACTCGTGCGGGTGAATTTCCGGGGCCGGAGGAACCACGACGGCCCGCCGCCTCGTGCGAGGCGGCGGGCCGTCGGTCGGAGCGGGCCGGGTTACCGGCGGCGGACGCCCTCCGCGAGGTCGGCGGCGAGGGCGCGGACGGCGCCGAGGGCCGCCTCGGTGTCGCCGTCCGCGTCCAGGATGCGCCGGACGAAGGCGGAGCCGACGATCACGCCGTCGGCGAAGCCCGCCACCTCGGCGGCCTGGGCGGCGGTGGAGACGCCGAGGCCGACGCAGACCGGCAGGTCGGTGGTGGCCCGGGTGCGGGCGACCAGGTCCTCGGCGAGGTCGCCGACCTGGGCCCGGGTGCCGGTGACGCCCATCACCGCGGCCGCGTAGACGAAGCCGGAGCCGGCCGCGGTGACCTCGGCGAGGCGGGCGTCCTTGCTGCTGGGGGCGACCACGAACACGGTGTCCAGACCGTGCTCGCCCGCCGCCTTGCGCCACTCCTCGGACTCCTCCACCGGGAGGTCGGGCAGGATGCAGCCCGCTCCCCCGGCGGCCGCCAGGTCGGCGGCGAACCGGGCGACGCCGTACCGGTCGACCGGGTTCCAGTAGGTCATGACCAGCACCGCGGCCCCGGGGTGCGCGGCGGCGACCTCGGCGACGGTGTGCAGCACGTCCTTGATCCGGACGCCGCCGCGCAGCGCGATGTCGTCGGCGGTCTGGATGGTCGGGCCGTCCAGCACCGGGTCGGAGTGCGGCAGGCCGATCTCGACGACGTCGCAGCCGCCCTCGACCAGGGCGTTGACGGCGGCGATGCCGCCCTCGACGGTCGGGAAGCCGGCCGGGAGGTAGCCGATCAGTGCGGCGCGGTTCTCCGCCTTGGCCGCGGCCAGGACGGTGGTGAGCTTGGATGCCATGGTCACTTGCCCTCGCCGCTCTCGGTGTTCGCCTGGTCGTAGAGGCCGAAGTACTCGGCTGCGGTGTGCATGTCCTTGTCGCCGCGGCCGGAGAGGCTGACCAGGACGGTCGCCTCCGGGCCGAGCTCGCGGCCGAGCTCCAGGGCGCCGGCCAGCGCGTGGGCGCTCTCGATGGCCGGGATGATGCCCTCGGTGCGGGACAGCAGGCGCAGCGCCTGCATGGCGGCGTCGTCGGTGACGGGGCGGTACTCGGCGCGTCCGGTGTCCTTGAGCCAGGCGTGCTCGGGGCCGACGCCGGGGTAGTCCAGGCCGGCCGAGATGGAGTGCGACTCGATGGTCTGGCCGTCCTCGTCCTGCAGGACGTAGGTGCGCGAGCCGTGCAGCACGCCGGGGTCGCCCTTGGTGAGGGTGGCGGCGTGGCGCGGGGTGTCGGCGCCCTCGCCGGCGGCCTCGCAGCCGATCAGGCGGACGCCGGCGTCCGGGATGAACTCGTGGAAGATGCCCATGGCGTTGGAGCCGCCGCCGACGCAGGCGACGACCGCGTCGGGCAGCCGGCCGGTGCGCTCCAGGACCTGCTCGCGGGCCTCCACGCCGATGACCCGGTGGAAGTCGCGGACCATCATCGGGAAGGGGTGCGGGCCGGCGACGGTGCCGAAGAGGTAGTGGGTGGAGTCGACGTTGGCGACCCAGTCGCGGAACGCCTCGTTGATGGCGTCCTTGAGGGTGCGGCTGCCGGACTTCACGGCGACGACCTCGGCGCCGAGCATGCGCATCCGGGCGACGTTCAGCGCCTGGCGCTGCGTGTCGACCTCGCCCATGTAGATGGTGCAGTCGAAGCCGAACAGCGCGCAGGCGGTGGCGGTGGCCACGCCGTGCTGGCCGGCGCCGGTCTCGGCGATGATCCGGGTCTTGCCCATCCGCCTGGTGAGCAGGGCCTGGCCCAGCACGTTGTTGATCTTGTGCGAGCCGGTGTGGTTGAGGTCCTCGCGCTTGAGCAGGATGCGCGCGCCGCCGGCCTCGGCGGAGAACCGCCGCACGTCGGTCAGCGGGCTCGGCCGGCCGGTGTAGTCCTTCAGCAGGCCGTCGAGTTCGGCGGCGAAGGCCGGGTCGGTCTTGGCCTTCTCGTACTCCTCGGCGACCTGCTCGACGGCGGCGACCAGCGCCTCCGGGATGAAGCGGCCGCCGTACGCGCCGAAGTAGCCGCGTGCGTCCGGGACGTGGGCGCCCGGCAGGTAGTCCTTCTCGGACATGGTGAAGCGTCCTTCTGGGTCGATGGGATGGCAGGAGGGACGGCCGGTCAGCGGCCGTGCGTCCTGCGCCATCGACGGCCCGGCACCTGGCCGGGCTCGCAGCCGATCACGTAGCGCACCCGCCGCCCCAGCACCCGGCGCGCGGGCGCGCGGCAGCCGCGCGGGCGGCAGCCGGGGGCGAGGCGGGAGGCGAGTTTCACGGCAGCGGTCAGCCCTTGTGGCGGAGGGCCGGGTGGGCGCCGGCGGCGACCAGGTCGGCCACCGCGGCCTTCGGGTCCCTGCCGGTCACCAGGGACTCGCCGACCAGCACCGCGTCGGCGCCGAGGTTGGCGTACTGGATGACGTCGAGCGGGCCGCGGACACCGGACTCGGCGACCTTGACGATCCCGGCCGGGATCGCGTCGACCACGTTGCCGAAGGTGTTGCGGTCCACCTCGAGGGTCTTGAGGTTGCGGGCGTTGACGCCGATGATCTTCGCGCCGGCGTCCACCGCGCGGGCGATCTCCTCCTCGTCGTGCACCTCGACCAGCGGGGTCAGCCCGATCGACTCGGCCCGCTCGACGAGCGAGACCAGGGCCGGCTGGTCCAGGGCGGCGACGATCAGCAGGGCGAGGTCGGCGCCGTGCGCGCGGGCCTCCCACAGCTGGTACGCGGTGACGATGAAGTCCTTGCGCAGGACCGGGGTGTCGACCGCGGCGCGGACGGCGTCGAGGTCGGCGAGCGAGCCGCCGAAGCGGCGCTGCTCGGTCAGCACGCTGATCGCGGCGGCTCCGCCGGCCGCGTAGTCCAGCGCCAGGGCGGCCGGGTCGGCGATCGCCGCCAGCGCGCCCTTGGAGGGGCTGGAGCGCTTGACCTCGCAGATCACCCGGACGCCGTCGCCGCGCAGCGCGGCCACGCCGTCCTTGGCCACCGGTGCCTTGGCGGCGAGCTCCTTGAGCTCGTCGAGGGACACCCTGGCCTGTCGCTCGGCGAGGTCCTCACGGACCCCGTCGATGATCTCGTCGAGCACACTCACGCGAGCGCCCCCATCATTTGCTGGCTAGGTGCCGGGGGGAACGGTGCCCACCGGCCTGGCTGTGCGGTCAAACCGCCGGGGACGTTTCACGCGGATCGGTGAGGATCCCGTGCGTACGCGCCCCCGTTGGCTCTTCGATGGTATCGGGAGCAGTGGGCGCGGGGCGCATCCGCCCGGCGTGCGTCTCGCGGAGCGGACCGGGTGGGGGCGGGTCGCGGCGGGTGCCTCCCGTGCTCACACCAGGGGCGGTGCCAGCCCGGCCCCGGCCGACAGGTTGCGCAGCACGGTGAAGACCACCAGCAGCACGGCCAGCACGACGGTCTGCGGCAGGGTGACGGCGAACCGCGGCGGGGTGCCGCCGGTGAGCGCGGCCCACAGCCAGCGCAGCCAGAACACGGCGGCGGCCACCGCCAGCACCATGACGAGCAGGTTGTCGTGGCCCGCGGCGTTCAGGTCGCCGTGGGTCAGCGCGTGGACGCAGCGCAGACCGCCGCAGCCGGGGCACCACCAGCCGGTGGCCTGCAGCACCGGGCAGGTCGGGTAGTGGCCGGGCGCGTTGGGGTCGACCGCGGCGACGTAGGCCGTCGGCAGCGCGACGGCCACCAGGGCCGCCAGCGGGCGGGCCAGCCGGCGGCCGAGCGGGACGGGGAGGTCGGGAGCGCTCACGGCGCCGATTCTCCTCCCCCGGCGCCGCCCTGCGCGGAAGGCCCCGCGGAAGGCGCGGCGCGGGGCGGAACGCACGCGCCCCCGGTCACCGTCGGTGATCGGGGGCGTCGGCGGACGTGCGGTCAGGCGGCGCTGACGGAAGCGCGCTCCTCGACGGCCGGGGCGGCGGCCGGGGCGAAGTGCGGGCTCGGCTGCTTGCCCATGCCCGCCATCGACATCGCCTTGCCGACCACGCCGGCCACCACCACGAGCACCAGGCCCGCGACGACGAGCAGCACGTTCGGGATGATCATGGCGACGCCGCTGACCGAGAAACCGATGAAAGCGATGGTCACGCCGGTCCAGGCGGCGGGAGTGTGGCCGTGCGCTGCTGCCGACATCTGTTGGTGCTCCTTGTTCTCCGATTCCCGGCCGGGCGGTACGAGGCGCTCGACGGGTTGACCCCTCCATTGTGCCGGGCCCTCACGCCCGTCCCCAAGGCGGGCCCCGGGTCAGCCGGTGGGATCTTCGCCACGGTCGAGGGCCTTCCACAGCTCGGCCGCGCTGTCGGTGGGCCGCGGTCGGGCGGCGGCCTTGCGGGTCGGCGCCTCGTAGCGGGCGCCCATCGCGGGCCAGGCCCGCCCGGCCAGGACGGTCAGCAGGCCTGCCGCCGCCAGCAGCACGCCGCCGGCAGCGGCCACCCAGGGCCAGCCCGTCCGGCTGATCTCCTCGGCGCGGGCGCCGGCCAGCGCCAGCCGTCCGGCGGCCTCGGCGTTGAGTCCCGCGGTGTCGGTGGCGCCGATCACCGCGCCCGCGACCACGCCGAGGCCGGCCAGGGCGGTGAGCACGCCGACGGCGGTGCGGGCGGCGCCGCGGACGGCGAAGACGGCCACCGCGGCGGCCAGCGCCGCCAGTGCGAGCCCGGTGGGCAGCCCGGTCAGCCGGGAGCCGGTGGCGCTGACCTCCAGACGGCCCCCGGCGGTGCCGGAGACGACGCCCTCGGCCCAGGTGCGGCCGGTGGAGGTCAGGACGAGCAGGGCTCCGACGGCGGTCAGCAGCAGCATCAGGGCGAGCGAACGGCGGCCGGTCTTGGGTGCGGGAGAACTCACCCGTCCACTATCGCCGACCACACGGACGGACCGGTCGGCCGGGGTCCCGTC
The DNA here is from genome assembly GCF_040680995.1 of Kitasatospora sp. NPDC051914. NCBI lineage: Bacteria > Bacillati > Actinomycetota > Actinomycetes > Kitasatosporales > Streptomycetaceae > Kitasatospora > Kitasatospora sp. NPDC051914. The sequence goes on along the minus strand of NZ_JBFAXX010000014.1, from coordinate 56,575 downwards.
GCGGGGTCAGTCCCGGTCGCGCGGGAAGGCGCCGGTGGCGACGACCAGTGTCCGGCCCTTCAGCTGCACGTTCACGTCCTCGCCGAACGGCACCCGCTCGGCCAGGTGGTAGGCGCCCGCGGGCTGCGGGTCGGAGTGCACGGTGCAGACGCCCTCGGCGGGGTCGACCACCACGTACACCGGGACACCGTGCCCGGCGTACCGGCGCAGCCGTTCCACGGAGCCGCCGCGGGGGCCCGCTGCGGGGACCACCTCCAGCACGGCCTCCAGGTCGTGCCAGGCCCAGCGGCCCCGGGCGTCGGGCCGGGTGCCCGCCGGCACCACCACGAGGTCCGGGGCGCGGCCGGGGGCCGCCACGGGAAGGTCCAGCGCGGCGTCGGTTACGGCGACTCCGTGGCCCGCCAACTGGTCCTCGACCTGCCGGACGGTGTCCAGGACGATCGCCCGCCGGGCCGCTCCGCGCAGGCTCATCGCGGCACCCCCGTCCGCGGCGGCGGCCCGCACGGGGGGCCCGCGGCCGCGCGCACGCCCCGGGCGCTGCCCGTCCTCGTCGCGGTCATGGCGGCCGCCTCCCTCCGCGGGATCGGTTACCTCACGATACCGGCGGGCGCAGCGTGTTGGCGGTGGCGACGGCACGCAGCACGGCGGCGGCCTTGTTGCGGCACTCGGTGTCCTCGGCGTGCGGGTCGGAGTCGGCCACCACGCCGGCGCCGGCCTGCACGTAGGCGGTGCCGTCGCGCAGGACGGCGGTGCGGATGGCGATGGCGGTGTCGGAGTCGCCGGCGAAGTCGAGGTAGCCGACGCAGCCGCCGTACAGGCCGCGGCGGGTGGGCTCGAGCTCCTCGATGATCTGCATGGCGCGCGGCTTGGGTGCGCCGGAGAGGGTGCCGGCGGGGAAGCAGGCGGTCAGCACGTCGAAGGCCGTGCGGCCCTCGGCGACCCGGCCGGTGACGGTGGAGACGATGTGCATGACGTGGCTGTAGCGCTCGATCGCCATGAAGTCGACGACCTCGACGCTGCCCGGCTCGCAGACCCGGCCGAGGTCGTTGCGGCCGAGGTCGACGAGCATCAGGTGCTCGGCCCGCTCCTTGGGGTCGGCTAGGAGTTCGGCGGCGAGTTCGGCGTCCTCGTGCGGGGTGGCGCCGCGGTGCCTGGTGCCGGCGATCGGGTGCACCATCGCCTCGCCGTCGCTGACCTTGACCAGTGCCTCCGGGCTGGAGCCGACCACGTCGAAGCCGCCCTCGGCGGTGCCGTCCGGGCCGGGGAAGCGGAAGAGGTACATGTACGGGCTGGGGTTGGTGGTGCGCAGCACCCGGTACACGTCGAGGGCGGAGGCCGGGCAGGGCGCCTCGAACCGCTGCGAGGGCACCACCTGGAAGGCCTCGCCGGCCCGGATGCGCTCCTTGACCGTCTCGACGGCCGCCCGGTAGGGGGCGCCGCCGAACGGGGAGTGCGCCTCGGCCGCGGTCGGGGTGAAGGTGGCCAGGCCCGGGTCGACCGGCTTGAGCAGGTCGGCCTCCATGGCGTCGAGGCGGGCCACCGCGTCCGCGTACGCCTCGTCGACGCCGCTGGCCAGGTCGTTGTGGTTGACCGCGTTGGCGATCAGCAGCACGGTGCCGTCGACGTGGTCGAGGACGGCGAGGTCGGTGGCGAGCAGCAGGGTGAGCTCGGGGAGCTTCAGGTCGTCGGGGGTGAGGTTCGGCAGCTTCTCCAGCCGGCGGACGACGTCGTAGCCGAGGTAGCCGACCATGCCGCCGGTGAGCGGGGGCAGGCCGTCGTCGGTGTGCCGGGGGGTGTGCAGGGCGGCGAGGGCGGCGCGCACCACCTGCAGCGGGTCACCGCTGGTGGGGATGCCGACGGGCGGGGTGCCGTGCCAGCGGGCGTTGCCGTCGGGGTCGGCGGTGAGGGTGGCGGCGCTGCGGACGCCGACGAAGGAGTAGCGGGACCAGCTCTGGCCGTGCTCGGCGGACTCCAGCAGGAAGGTGCCGGGACGCTCCCCGGCGAGGCTGCGGTAGAGCCCGATCGGGGTGAGGCCGTCCGCGAGGAGCCTGCGGGTGACGGGGATGACCCGGGTGTCTGCGGCGAGCTTGCGGAAGGCCTCGAGGTCCATGGGAGCGGGCACCGTTCGGAGAAGGGGGGCGGGCTGGCGTGTGGTGCTGGGGCTGGCGTTGGTGCGGGCGTGGAGCCGGTCGAAAGGTCAGCGAGCGACGGGCAGCACGTCGGCGTCGAAGCAGGTGCGGTCGCCGGTGTGGCAGGCGGCGCCGGTCTGGTCGACCTTCACCAGCAGGGTGTCGCCGTCGCAGTCGAGGGCGACGGCGACGACCCGCTGGACGTGGCCGGAGGTGTCGCCCTTCACCCAGTACTCGCTGCGGCTGCGGCTCCAGTAGGTGCAGCGGCCGGTGGTGAGGGTGCGGTGCAGCGCCTCGTCGTCCATCCAACCCAGCATCAGCACCTCGCCGGTGTCGTACTGCTGGGCGATGGCGGGGAGCAGGCCGTCGGCGGTGCGCTTGAGACGGGCGGCGACCGCCGGGTCGAGGGCGGTGCTGCCGGGCACTGCGGGTGTGGTGGACATGCGGCCCATTCTCGCAGGTCCCGCGCGGCGGGGTGATCAGTGTTCGCGGAGTGGGCGGGCCTCCTCGGGGCTCTCGCAGCCGTCCGGCCAGACGACCCTGACCTCCAGGCCGGCGGCGCGGGCGGCGTCGACGACGCGGGCGGGTTCGCTGCCGGGGCGGCCGTCCCAGACGGCGACCAGTTCGTCGACCATGCCGACCAGGACGCCGGCGTCGTCACCCGGCCCGCCGGCCCGGGCGGGGGCCAGCCGGTGCACGGCGTTGGCCGCGTTGAGCAGCCGGCGGCGGGTGTCGCGGCAGCCGTCCCCGGCGAAGGCGCCGGCCCGGGCCTCCTCGGCGGAGAGGACGGCCTCGATCCGGCCGCCGTGGTCGAGGACGGACTGCGCGAACCAGGTCTCCGGCCCCGGCCGGAGCCGTCCGACACCGACCAGGTCGTAGGCGCCGTGCGCGGTGACCAGCTGCCAGAGTTCGCCGCGGACGAGCATCTCGGTGAGGTCCGAGAGGGTTTCGTGCCCGATGATTCCGACTCGCATGAGAAGTTGACCCCTTGTACGGGTCGTGCCGGCCCCAGCGTACCGAGCGGCGGCCGGCGCGCGAACGACCGGAGCCCGGGAACGGGCGGGAAGCGAGGACGGGATGATCGTGGCCTTCTCCGTCACGCCGCTGGGCGTGGGCGAGGACGTGGGCGAGGCGGTGGCGGCGGCCGTGAAGGTGGTCCGCGACAGCGGGCTGCCGAACCGGACGGACGCCATGTTCACCAGCATCGAGGGCGAGTGGGACGAGGTGATGCCCGTCGTGCGGGCGGCGATCGAGGCGGTGAAGGAGTACGCGAACCGGGTCAGCACCGTGATCAAGATCGACGACCGGGCGGGGGTGGGCGGCGGACTGACCGCGAAGGTCGAGAGCGTGGAGCGGCACCTCGCCGCCCTGGAGGACCGCGGGCAGTAGCGGTGATCCGCTGACGGCGGCGGCGGTGCCGGGCCAGAATGGCGGGGAGCCGAGGGGGTCGGGGTGGAACAGGGGCGCAGGCGGGCCGTCGTGGTGGTCGCCGTCGTGGTGGTGCTGGCGGTGGCGGCCGCGGTCTGGCTCCGGCCGGACGGCGAACGCAAGGCGGCGCCTCCCCCGCCGGCCCCCGGCAGCAGTGCACCGAGCCCCTCCCCCAGCCCGTCGCCGACGCTGCCGTACCCCTTCTTCGCGCCGGGCACCTGCTTCGACCACCCGCAGCTCAGCGAGGTGATCACCCGGGCCGAGGAGCGGCCCTGCGAGCAGCCGCACGACGGCGAGGCCATCGCCAACGTCGAGCTGCCCGAGGGGCTGACCAGCGATGTGCAGATCGGGCGGGCCCTGCGGGACCTCTGCAAGGAGCCGCTAGCCGAACGGGACCGCCGCCAGGGCGGCGGCGGCCCGTACTACGGCTTCCCGCTGGGCCCCTACCTGCCGTACTACAAGCAGGGCATGCGGGACGCCACCTGCACCATGACCGTCAGCAACGTGCAGCACGGCCGCAAACTGACGGGCCGTTTCCACTGACGCCTGGACGCTCCCTGGGGTGCGCCTCTCACATCCGGACGAGGCCGAGTTGGCGCATCATGGACATGTTGTCCCAGTGCCACCAGCCCTCGCAGATCATGCCGTCCTTGAAGCGGAAGGTCGTGGAGCCGGTCAGTTCGACGCGCTTGTGGGTGGCGGGCAGGCCCATGAAGTCGCCCTTGTGCATGCCGCTGAAGCTCCACATGGTGGTGACGCAGTCGCCCTCGGCGAGCTGCCGGTCGATGGTGAAGGCGAAGTCGAAGGCCTCCAGGTACTCGGCGCACTTGTCGCGGACGGCGTCCCGCCCCATGAGGTCGTTCTCGTCGGCGATGTCGTGGTCGTGGTAGTCGGTGGCGACGAGTTCGTCGAAGACGGTGAGGTCGCCGGCCGACATGCGCTGCATCAGCTGCTGGACGGCGGCCTTGTTGAGCTGCTCGTCGCGGACGATGTCCAGGTCGGTGAAGGTGGGCGGCTCGTCGCAGAGCGCCACCATCTCGTGGAAGATCCGGTCGGTCTCGGGCAGCTGGGAGTTCCGCATGGCCTCCTCGTAGGAGGGGAACTCGACGATCTCGACGACGTGCCGGGCGTCGGCGCGGTCGGCCCCGACCATCGAGTGGGTGGCCGTGCGACGGCCCTTGCTCTGCTCGATCCAGTTGTCCATCAGCCGGTTGAGGTCGTCGACCTTGTCGGTCCTGCACTCGATGAGCTGGACGAACGTCATGATGCACCTCCGGGTGGCTCCGCCCCCTGGCCCCTTGATCGTCCGCCGACCGCCGCACCCTCGGGTTCTTACGATCCTCCCGCTCCGCCCCACCGGCAAGGCACGCCCTAGGGTGGGCACCATGACGAGGTTTGCGCGGGGGGAACGCGAGCGCCTGGCGGATCTGCTGGTGGCGGCCGGGCCGCAGGCGCCGACGCTGTGCGCGGGGTGGACGACGGCCGACCTGGCGGCCCACCTGGTGCTGCGGGAGCGGCGGCCGGACGCGGCGGCCGGCATCCGGATCACGCCGCTCGCCGGGTGGACGGAGCGGGTGCAGCGCGGTTACGCGCGGCGGCCGTACGGGGAGCTGGTGGAGCTGTTCCGGTCGGGGCCGCCGGCGGTGTCCCCGTTCGCGCTGCCGGGCGCGGACGAGGCGGCCAACCTGGTCGAGTACTTCGTGCATGCGGAGGACGTCCGGCGGGCCGTGCAGGGCTGGCGGCAGGAGGAGGTCGCGGCGCCGCTGGCGGACGCGCTGTGGCGGCGGCTGCCGATGCTGGCGCGGCTGGAGGCGGGCCGGAAGTCGCCGGTGCAGCTGGTGCTGGAGCGCCCGGACGGGCGTAGCGTCACGGTGGCGCACCGGACGGCGCCGACGGTGCACCTGACCGGGGAGCCGGGCGAGCTGGTGCTCTTCGCGTACGGCCGCGGGGCGCGCACCTCGCTGTCGGTGCACGGGCCGGAGACGGCGGTGGCCGCCCTGCGGAAGGCGCTGCCGCTGCCCGGTCCGCGCTGACCTGCGAAAACGCCGGAGTTCCGGCGAACATCGCGCGATTGTCAGTGGCGCCGGTCACACTGGCTGGTGGTTGCGGCCTCATGCCTCCGCGCCCGGCGGAGCGGCCCGGCCACCGACCCTCGAAGGGGCGCACCACGATGCTCACCACGGAGTTCCGGACCGGCTCCCCCTGCTGGATCGACCTCGGGAGCCCGGACATCCCCGTGACCGCCGAGTTCTACAAGACCGTGTTCGGCTGGTCGTTCATGTCGCTGGGCGAGGAGGCCGGGAACTACGGCTTCTTCCAGCAGGAGGGCAGGACGGTCGCGGCGGTCGGGCCGCTGACGGAGGAGGGGGCCGCCCCGGCCTGGACGATCTACTTCCAGACGCCGGACGCGGACGCCACCGCGAAGACCGCGGAGCAGCACGGCGGCACGGTGCGGGCCGAGCCGATGGACGTGATGACCGCGGGCCGGATGGCGCAGCTGTCGGACCCGGCGGGCGTGCAGTTCGCGATCTGGCAGCCCGGTGAGACCAAGGGTCTGGACGTGGTCAACGACCCCAACACCTTCTGCTGGGCGGAGCTCCACACTCCGGACCCGTCGGCGGCGACGGCGTTCTACCAGGCGCTGTTCGGCTGGCGCACGGAGGCGGTGGAGATGCCGGGGATGACGTACACGGTGGTCTCCACGGCCGAGGGCGGCGAGGCGCGGGAGGTCTCGCTGGGCGGTGTGGCGCCGCTGCAGAGCGAGCAGGAGCCGGTCCGCTGGGTGCCGTACTTCGAGGTCACCGACGTGGACGCGGTGCTGGGCCGGGCCGAGCACAGCGGCGGTGCGGTCGTGATGCCGGGCATGGACGTGCCGGGGGTCGGCCGGATGGGCTGGGCGACGGACCCGCACGGCGCGGTGTTCGCGATCATCAAGAGCGAGATGCCGTCCTGACGGGGTCGCCGTCCTGACCTCGGGGTGCCGAAACGCGCCCGGGCCCGCCGGTGGTCGGCGGGCCCGGGCGGTGGCCGGTGCGGTTCAGCGGACGGGGTGGCCGCTGCTGCGCAGTGCGTCCTTGACCTGGCCGATGGTCAGGTCGCCGAAGTGGAAGACGGAGGCGGCGAGCACCGCGTCGGCCCCGGCGTCGACGGCGGGGGCGAAGTCGGCGAGCTTGCCGGCGCCACCGGAGGCGATCACCGGGACGGCGACGTTCTTGCGGACGGCGCGGATCATCTCCAGGTCGTAGCCGTCCTTGGTGCCGTCGGCGTCCATGGAGTTGAGCAGGATCTCACCGGCGCCCAACTCGGCGGCGCGGACGGCCCATTCGACGGCGTCGAGGCCGGTGCCGCGGCGGCCGCCGTGGGTGGTGACCTCGAAGCCGGAGGGCGTCACGGTGCCTTCGGGGGTGCGCCTGGCGTCGACGGAGAGCACCAGCACCTGGCGGCCGAAGCGTTCGGCGATCTCGCGGATCAGCTCGGGGCGGGCGATCGCGGCGGTGTTGACGCCGACCTTGTCGGCGCCGGCCCGCAGCAGCTTGTCGACGTCGTCGGCGGTGCGGACGCCGCCGCCGACGGTGAGCGGGATGAAGACCTGTTCGGCGGTGCGGCGCACCACGTCGTAGGTGGTCTCCCGGTCACCGGAGGAGGCGGTGATGTCCAGGAAGGTCAACTCGTCGGCGCCCTGGGCGTCGTAGGCCTTGGCGAGTTCCACCGGGTCGCCGGCGTCGCGCAGGTTCTGGAAGTTGACGCCCTTGACGACCCGCCCGGCGTCGACGTCCAGGCAGGGGATGACACGTACTGCGAGGCTCACTGCTTGCCTTCCAACGAGGTTGCCAGCCCGGCACGATATGCCTCGAGTTCGACCTCGACCATCATCCGGGAGTCGATCAGGCCCTGGACCACGACCATGGTCGCCACCGGGCGGATCGTGTCGAAGAGTTTCTTGTGCGCCCGGCCGACCTCGTCGCAGTCCCGGATGTGGGTGATGAACATCCGGGTGCGGACGACGTCGGCCGCGGAGAGCCCGTACTCGGCGAGGGCCTTGAAGGCGACCTCGAACGCCGTGAGGGTCTGGGTGTACGGGTCTCCCTCGTGATGGACCATGCCGCCCTCGAACGCGGTGGTGCCGGCGACGAGGACGGTGTCCCCGACCGCGACGGCCCGGGAGTAGCCGAACTGGTCCTCCCACGGGGAGGAGCCGGACACTCGGTACGGACGTGATGCGGCCGGGACCTCTGTCATCGGGACACCGCCTCCAGGGCCTCTTCGAGGGTGAACTTCTGCTCGTAGAGGGCCTTGCCCACAATGGCGCCCTCGACACCCTCGCCGGTCAGGGTGGCGATGGCGCGCAGGTCGTCCAGCGAGGAGACGCCGCCGGAGGCGACCACCGGCTTGTCGGTGGCGGCGCAGACGTTGCGCAGCAGCTCCAGGTTGGGGCCGGTGAGGGTGCCGTCGCGGTTGACGTCGGTGACGACGTAGCGGGCGCAGCCCTCGGAGTCGAGGCGGGCGAGGACCTCGTAGAGGTTGCCGCCGTCGCGGGTCCAGCCGCGGCCGCGCAGGGTGGTGCCGACGACGTCCAGGCCGACGGCGATCTTGTCGCCGTGCTCGGCGATGACCTTGGCGACCCACTCGGGGGTCTCCAGGGCGGCGGTGCCGAGGTTGACCCGGGTGCAGCCGGTGGCGAGGGCGGCGGCGAGCGACTCGTCGTCGCGGATGCCGCCGGAGAGCTCGACCTTGATGTCGAGGCGGCCGGTGACCTCGGCGAGCAGCTCGCGGTTGCTGCCGGTGCCGAAGGCGGCGTCGAGGTCGACCAGGTGCAGCCACTCGGCGCCGGCGTTCTGCCAGGCGAGGGCGGAGGCGAGGGGCTCGCCGAAGGAGGTCTCGGTGCCGGAGGCGCCCTTGACCAGGCGGACGGCCTGGCCGTCGCGGACGTCGACGGCGGGGAGCAGTTCGAGGCGGCTCATGTGTTCGACCTTCGGCTTCAGAGGGTGCTGACCCAGTTGGTCAGCAGGGCGGCGCCGGCGTCGCCGGACTTCTCGGGGTGGAACTGGGTGGCCCAGAGCGGGCCGTTCTCCACGGCGGCGACGAACGGGTGGCCGTGGGTGGCCCAGGTGACCAGCGGGGCGTGCAGCCGGGCGCTGTGGACCTCCAGCTCCCACCGGCGGACGCCGTAGGAGTGGACGAAGTAGAACCGGGTGTCGGCGTCGAGGCCGGCGAACATCCGGCTGCCCTCGGGGACGTCGACGGTGTTCCAGCCCATGTGCGGGACGATCGGGGCGTCCAGCGGTTCGACGGTGCCGGGCCACTCGTCGCAGCCCTCCGTCTCCACGCCGTGCTCGACGCCGCGGGCGAAGAGGATCTGCATGCCGACGCAGATGCCGAGGACGGGCCGGCCGCCCGCGAGGCGGCGGCCGATGATCTGCTCGCCGCGGACGGCCTTGAGACCGCGCATGCAGGCCTCGAAGGCGCCGACGCCGGGGACGAGCAGCCCGTCGGCGTCCAGGGCGGCCTGGAAGTCGGAGGTGACGGTGACGTTCGCGCCGGTGCGCTCGACGGCGCGCTGCGCGGAACGGAGGTTGCCGGAGCCGTAGTCGAGGACGACGACGTTCTTGGCCATGGAGGAAAGGTCCAGTCTCTCGAGGCCGGCTACAGGCGCATGATGCCGGCGGCCAGGCACATCACGGCGCCGATCGCGAGCACCGCGATGACGCCCTTGGGCAGCTTCTGCTTCCAGAACGAGATCACGCCGCCGGTCAGGAAGAGGCCGACGAAGATCAGTGCGATCGCGATGTTGCTCACAGGGCGCCCTTGGTCGAGGGGAGGATGCCGGCCGCGCGCGGGTCGCGCTCGGAGGCGTAGCGCAGCGCGCGGGCAAGCGCCTTGAACTGGCACTCGACGATGTGGTGGGCGTTGCGCCCGTACGGGACGTGGACGTGCAGGGCGATCTGCGCCTGTGCGACGAACGACTCCAGGATGTGCCGGGTCATGGTGGTGTCGTAGCTGCCGATCATCGGCGCCATGTTCTCCGGCTCGGTGTGCACCAGGTAGGGGCGGCCGGAGAGGTCGACGGTGACCTGGGCGAGCGACTCGTCCAGCGGGACGGTGCAGTTGCCGAAGCGGTAGATGCCCACCTTGTCGCCGAGTGCCTGCTTGAAGGCGGCGCCCAGCGCGAGGGCGGTGTCCTCGATGGTGTGGTGGGTGTCGATGTGCAGGTCGCCGTCGGTCTTGACCGTGAGGTCGAAGAGGCCGTGGCGGCCGAGCTGGTCGAGCATGTGGTCGTAGAACCCGACGCCCGTCGAGATCTCGGTCTTCCCGGTGCCGTCGAGGTCGATCTCGACGAGGACCGAGGTCTCCTTGGTGGTGCGTTCGACGCGGCCGATACGGGACATGCGGGGTTACAGCTCCTTGATCACGAGACGGACGGCGTCCAGGAAGGCGTCGTTCTCGGCGGGGGTGCCGGCGGTGACGCGCAGCCACCCGGGGACGCCGTTGTCGCGGACGAGCACGCCGCGGTCGAGGATCGCCTGCCACACGGCGTGGGTGTCGGCGAAGCGGCCGAACTGGATGAAGTTGGCGTCGGAGTCGGTGACTTCGACACCGAGGCCGCGCAGGGCGTCGACGACGCGGTCCCGCTCGGCCTTGAGCTGCTCGACGTAGCCGAGCAGGGTGTCGGTGTGCTCCAGGCAGGCGAGCGCGGTGGCCTGGGTGACGGCCGACAGGTGGTAGGGCAGCCGGACGAGCTGCACGGCGTCGACCACGGCCGGGTCGGCGGCCAGGTAGCCGAGCCTGAGGCCCGCCGCGCCGAACGCCTTCGACATGGTGCGGGAGACCACCAGGTTGGGGCGGCCCTCGATCAGCGGCAGCAGCGAGTCGCGGTGCGAGAACTCGACGTACGCCTCGTCGACGATCACCAGGCTGGGCCGGGCGGCCTGCGCGGCCTCGTACAGGGCGAGGACGGTGTCGGCGGCGACGGCGGTGCCGGTCGGGTTGTTCGGCGAGCAGACGAAGAGGACGTTCGGCCGCTTCTCGGCGATCGCGGCGCGGGCCGCGTCGAGGTCGATGGTGAAGTCCTCGTTGCGCGGGCCGGAGATCCAGCCGGTGCCGGTGCCGCGGGAGATCAGCGCGTGCATCGAGTACGAGGGCTCGAAGCCGAGCGCGGTGCGGCCGGGGCCGCCGAAGGTCTGCAGCAGCTGCTGGAGGACCTCGTTGGAGCCGTTGGCGGCCCAGACCTGCTGCCGGGTGACGGCGTGGCCGGTGGTGCGGGTGAGGTAGGCGGCGAGGCCCTCGCGCAGCTCGACGGCGTCCCGGTCCGGGTAGCGGTTGAGGTGGCGGGCGGCCTCGGCGACCCGCTCGGCGATCCGGGCGACCAGCGGCTCGGGCAGCGGGTACGGGTTCTCGTTGGTGTTCAGCTGGACGGGGACGTCGAGCTGCGGCGCACCGTACGGGGACTGTCCGCGCAGTTCGTCGCGGATGGGGAGGTCGTCGATCTTCAAGAGTTGGGCACCGTCCAGTCGAAGCGGGCCCGGATGGCGTCACCGTGGCCGGGCAGGTCCTCGGCGTTCGCGAGGTTCACCACGTGCGCGGCGACGTCCGCCAGCGCCTCGCGGGAGTAGTCCACGACGTGGATGCCGCGCAGGAAGGACTGCACGGACAGGCCGGAGGAGTGGCAGGCGCAGCCGCCGGTGGGCAGCACGTGGTTGGAGCCGGCCGCGTAGTCGCCGAGCGAGACCGGGGCGTAGCTGCCGATGAAGACCGCGCCGGCGTTGCGGACCCGGGCGGCGACCGCGCGGGCGTCGCGGGTCTGGATCTCCAGGTGCTCGGCGGCGTAGGCGTTGACCACGTCGAGGCCCTGCTCGACGTCGTCGACCAGGACGATGCCGGACTGCTTGCCGCCGAGGGCGGTGGCGACCCGCTCGCGGTGCTTGGTGTTCGCGACCTGGGTCTCCAGCTCGGCCTCGACCGCGTCGGCGAGCGCGAGCGAGTCGGTGACCAGCACGGAGGCGGCCATCGGGTCGTGCTCGGCCTGGCTGATCAGGTCGGCGGCGACCTCGCGCGGGGAGGCGGTCTCGTCCGCGAGGATCGCGATCTCGGTCGGGCCGGCCTCCGCGTCGATGCCGATCCGGCCCTTGAGCAGGCGCTTGGCGGCGGCGACGTAGATGTTGCCGGGGCCGGTCACCAGGTTGACCGGGCGGCACTCCTCGGTGCCGTAAGCGAACATGGCGACCGCCTGGGCGCCGCCGACCGCGTACACCTCGGTGACGCCGAGCAGGGCGCAGGCGGCGAGGATCGTCGGGTGGACGCTGCCTCCGCCCCACTCACTGTTGAAAGGGGCCTTCTGCGGCGGGGAGGAGACGGCGATGCCGGGCACGCCGGCCTCCTGCGCGGGGACGACGTTCATCACCACGGAGGACGGGTAGACCGCGAGGCCGCCCGGCACGTACAGGCCGACCCGGTCGACCGGCACCCAGCGCTCGGTGACCGTGCCGCCCGGCACCACCTCGGTGGTGTGGTCGGTGCGGCGCTGCTCGCGGTGGACGAGGCGGGCGCGGCGGATCGACTCCTCCAGCGCGGCGCGCACCTTCGGGTCGAGGCTCTCCAGGGCGGCGGTGATCCGCTCCTCGGGCACCTTGGTGGACTCGAGCTTCACCCCGTCGAAGCGCTCCGTGATCTCGACCAGTGCCGCGACCCCGCGATGGCGTACGTCCTCGCAGATCGGCCGCACCTTCTCCAGGGCGGCCTCCACGTCGAACTCGGCACGGGGCAGCAGGTCGCGCGGGTCCGAAACGGAGCCGCGCAGGTCGATTCGAGAGATCACACGGCCCAGTGTAAGGAGTGGCCGGAAACGGCGGCCGCGCATTTCAGTCCGTGATACGAACGGCGAGACGGCCGAAGATCACCAGGGGGGACGATGGCGGAGACCGCACCGGACGGCTGGACGGACGCCGAGCAGCGGCTGTGGGAGGCCTTCCGGCAGGGCGAGAGGCTCGATCTGCGGACCGGCGGGGACGCCGAGGACGGCGCCGTGCGCGGCGGCGACTGGGGCGCGGAGCGCACGGTGCGCGCCGAGGTCCTCGCCCGGCTGCTGCTGCACGGCCCGGAGGCCGCCGAGGGCCGGGTCGCCTCCCTCAGGCTGGTCGGCGCGTACGTCACCGGACCGCTGGACCTGGCCGGCGCGGCGCTCTCCCACTACGTCGAACTGCAGCAGTGCCGCTTCGACGGCATGCTGTTCCTCGCCGAGGCCGCCGCCGGCACGATCCGCTTCATCGGCTGCCTGATACCCCGGCTGGAGGCGTCCCGGCTCGTCACCGAGGGCGACCTCCACCTGGCCCGGTGCACCGTGCCGGGCGGCGTCCGGCTCACCGACGCCAGGATCGGCAGCGACCTGCTGCTGAACCTGTCCGAGCTGGGCAGCGACCGGCACGGCCGGGCGCTGGCCGCCGACGGCGCGAGCGTCCACCAGGACCTGGAGGCCGAGCGGCTCACCGCACACGGCGGGGTCAGCCTGCGCACCGCCCGGGTCGGCGGTCGGCTGTCGCTGCGCGGCGCCGACCTGCGGGCCACGGGACCGGCCCGGAACTGCCTGGACCTCGCCCGGATCAGCGTCGGCAGCACCCTCTACCTGACCGGCTCGCTGGTCGGCGGCCGGTCGGGCGCCCGCGAGATCCAGGGCCACGGCTACGGCGCCCCCTCCGACCCGACGGCCCCGGCCACACCGTTCCGGGCCCGCGGCGGGGTACGGCTGGTCGACGGCCGGTTCGAGGGCGCCTGCCTGATCGCCAACGCCGAGTTCACCCTCACCGACCGGCAGGAGCTGTCGCTGAGCCGGATCCAGACGCCCGAGCTGCGGTTCACCTGCCCCACCCCGCCGGACGGCCCGGTCTCGCTCTCCCGCGCCCGGGTCGGCAACCTCGTCGACGCCCCCGGCTCCTGGCCGCGCCACGGCCGGGTCCGGCTCACCGGCTTCAGCTACGAGTCGCTGCGCCCCGAGGTGCCGTTCACCGTCGACCAGCGGATCGCCTGGCTGGAGGACTCCCTCGGCGAGTACCGGCCGGAGCCGTACGAGCAGCTGGCCGCCGCGCTGCGCCGGGACGGACGGGACGACGACGCCCGCCGGGTGCTGCACGCCAAGCAGCAGCGACGCCGGGCCACGCTGCCCGCACCGGCCCGGGCCTGGGGGCTGTTGCAGGACGTCACCGTCGGCTACGGCTACCGGCCCGGCCGGGCGGCGCTGTGGCTGCTGCTCGCCTGGCTGCTCGGCACCGGGTACTTCCTGCAGCACCCGCCGACCCCGCTCAAGCCCGACGAGCGGCCCACCTGGGACCCGGCGCTGTACGCCCTCGGCAAGCTGCTGCCGGTGGTCGACCTCGGCCAGAACGGCTGGAACCCGGACCGGCCCGGGCAGTGGGCGGCCGCCGCACTGGTGCTGACCGGCTGGATCCTCGCCACCACCGCCGTCACCGGCGCCACCCGGCTGCTGCAGCGCACCTGACCCGCCCGGGGCGGCCGGGGCGCGCTCTGCGGCAAAAGGGCGAGGTCGCCGGGGCCTGCGGCAACTACGCTGTGCGCCGTGACAGAACGGCTGCCGCTCTTCCCGCTCAACTCGGTCCTCTACCCGGGCCTGGTGATGCCCCTGCACGTCTTCGAGGAGCGCTACCGCCGACTCGTCGCCGACCTGCTCGACCGGCCCGAGGAGGAACCGCGCCGTTTCGGGGTGATCGCCATCCGGGACGGGCGCGAGGTCGCCCCCGTCCGGGAGAACGACGGCCCGGCCGGTCCGCTGGACGGGCTGGGCACCGCCACCGGCGACCCGCTGGAGGCGCTCTACAAGGTCGGCTGTGTCGCGGACGTCACCTCCGCCCGCCGGCAGTCCGACGGCGGCTACGAGCTGCTGGTCACCGGCACCACCCGGTTCACCCTGACCTCGATCGACGCGGGCGGCGCCTACCTGGTGGGCGAGACCGAGCCGCTGGACGAGCCGTCCGGCGAGGGCTCGGGGGCGCTCGCCGCAGCGGTGGAACGGGCCTTCCGGGAGTACCGCAAGCGGCTCGCCGGGGCGCGGGAGGCGAGCCTCGCCGGCGACTCCGACCTGCCGCTCGACCCGCAGGTGCTGTCCTACCTGGTGGCGGCCGCCACCGTGCTGCCCGCGCCGGTCAAGCAGGAACTGCTGGCCGCCCCGGACACCGCGCAGCGGCTCACCGCCGAGCTGGAACTGCTCCGCCGGGAGACCGCGCTGCTGACCTGGCTGCCCTCCCTGCCGGCCGCGGACCTCACCCGCCAGGCCTTCAGCCCCAACTGACCCGACCCGGCCGACCTGACCGACCCGATCGACCCGATCGACCCGACCGAGCCCAGGAGGGCCGCCGATGGCGAAGAAGACCAGGAAGGGCGGCCAGGGCACCCCGGCCACTGTCGCCCTGGAGGCCGCCGGAGTCGCGTACACCGTGCACGCCTACGACCACGACCCGGCCGCGGCCTCCTACGGCGGGGAGGCCGCCGAGCTCCTGGGCATCCCGGCCGGGCGGGTGTTCAAGACGCTGGTCGCCGACGTCGACGGCGCCCTGACCGTGGGCATCGTGCCGGTCTCCGGGCAGCTCGACCTCAAGGCCCTGGCGGCGGCGGTCGGCGGCAAGCGGGCGGCGATGGCCGACCCGGCGGCCGCCGAGCGCAGCAGCGGCTACGTACGCGGCGGCATCTCCCCGCTCGGGCAGCGGCGGGCACTGCGCACGGTGCTGGACGAGAGCGCGCTCGGCCACCCGACGGTGTTCGTCTCGGCCGGCCGCCGCGGTCTGGAGGTCGAACTCGCCCCGGCCGACCTGGTGGCCCTGACGAAGGCGCACACCGCACCGATCGGCCGCTAGGGCACCCACGAGGGGCGCGGGGGCTGCGCAGTCCGGGAGCGAGTGACTGCACAGACACGGCAAGCCCTTGATCCGCACAGTGACCGCATCCGGGACCGCATCCGAATTGCGCAGTTCTCCCCCAGCCTTCGGCCGGGAGGTGCCCCCACGCGCCCCTGAGGGGGCACCCATCAGTCGGTGGGGTGATGGCCGTCCTGCGGGTGGTCGGCCCAGGGCTGCGGGGAGGCCCAGTACGGGGGCGGGTCCTCCTCGCGTTTGCCGAAGGCGGCGGACAGGACGAGCAGCAGCACCATGGCCGTCATCGGCCACACCAGCAGGGCGCCGTGTGCGCCGAGCTCCAGCGGGGCGCTGAACCGGCCGCCGTCGCCGGCCTGCCGGGCGTGCGCGACCAGGTCGGAGGTCGGGCCGAGGCGCGTGCCGAGCTGCCAGGCGATCACCGAGCCGGCCAGGCCGCCGAGCGCGAGGCCCACGGCCACCGCGATGCCGCCGCCACGGCTGCGGGTCAGCAGGAAGGCGGCCAGCGCGGTGACCACGCCCGCGCCGAGGCCGAGCAGGGCGAAGACGCTGTCGGCGCCGGCCCGCTGCTCGCCCTCCGGGTCCGCGTACAGCAGCTGCTCGCCCTTGACGACCAGGCCCACCCGCGGGGCCAGCCAGAGCCAGAGCAGTCCGAGCACCACACCGAGCAGCGCCCCGGCGACCGTGATCAGCGCACCGATCCGCAGCTCGGGGAGCAGGGCGCGCTTCGGCCGCTCCCGTGGTGCGGGTGGGGGCGGCGGGGCGAACGGGTCGTGCGGGGCGGCCGGCTCGGCGCCCGGGCCCGTAGGTGTGTTCGGTGCGGTCACCGGGCCATCGTTTCACGACCGGGCGCGAAGCGGTCGGGTCGGGAGCGCCGTCGCACGGTCAGCGGGTGGCCCTCCGGTACGCCCAGGTGGCCGCGGTGAGCGAGCAGAGGCCGACGGCGCCGCAGACCGCGAGGTCGCCGAGGACGGCGGCCCAGTCCGGCGACGGGGCGAAGGTGCGGGCGAAGGCCTCCACGCCGTAGGTGGAGGGCAGCAGGTCGCGCAGCCAGCGGACGGGCTCCGGCAGGTTGCCGGCCGGCAGCACGCCGAGCAGCAGCGCGGCGGACATGCCGAGCTGGCCGAGCAGGGTGGCGATCTCCTGACGCTTGGCGAGCAGGCCGCAGGCGGCGCCGAGGCCGGAGAGGGCCGCCCCGGCGAGCGGGACGACCGCGAGCAGCACCCACAGGTGGCCGGTGGGCAGGTCGAAGAGCCAGGCGCCGGCCGCGGCGGTGACCAGGGTGCCGGGCAGGGTGAAGGAGGCGTAGGCGCCGGCCGCGCCGAGCACCACGGCGGCCGGCGGCACCGGCAGGGTGGCGTAGTGGTCGAGGCCGCCGGTGGCGCGCAGCCGGCCGAAGTACTGGGCGAGCAGGTTGAGCGCGACGAAGGCGACGACCAGGACGGCCGAGCCGGCCACCACGGCGTGCGCGGCCGGGTTGTCACCGGGGTCGACGACGCCGCGCATCATCACCAGGATGCCGAGCGACTGGAAGGTGGCCACGAAGAGCAGCGGGATGCGGGCCACCTTGGCGCGGGCCAGCTGGGCGCGGTAGACCGCGGCGAGCGAGGGCAGCAGCCGGGCGGCGGGGGCGAGCTCGGCGGGGGCGGCGACGGCGGCGGGCGCCGGGGTGTCGAGGAGCGTCACTTGGCGAGTCCTTTGTGCCGTCCGCCGAGCTTGAGGTAGGCGTCCTCCAGGCTGGGGGTGGCCAGGGTGAAGTCGTCGAGGGCGGCGAAGGCGCTGCCGCTGGTGACCGCGGCGACCAGCTCGCGGGCCTGCTCGGGGGTGGTGCGGACGGTCCAGCGGCGGCCGGTGCGCTCGGCCCGGGCGGCGAGTTCGGCGACCGCGGGGACGTCGAGCGGGGCGTCGGTGCGCCACACCAGGTCGAGCCGGACGTCGCCGTCGACCAGGGCCTTCAGGCCGCCCGGGGTGTCGCAGGCGATGACCCGGCCGTCGTCGACGACGGCGACCCGGTCGAGCACCGTCTCGGCCTCGATCACGTTGTGGGTGACCAGCAGGACGGTGGTGCCGCGCTCGGCGCGGCGGCGGTCCACGGCGGACCAGACGGCGCGCCGGGCGACCGGGTCCATGCCGGTGGTGGGCTCGTCGAGGACGAGCAGCGGCCGCTCGCCGACCAGGGCGGCGGCGAAGCAGGCGAGGCGGCGCTGGCCGCCGGAGAGCTTGGCGAGCGGGCGGGCGGCGAGCGGCTCCAGGCCGAGTTCGGCGAGCACCTCGGCCGCCTCGGCGCGGGCCTGTGCGCGGCCCAGGCCGCGCAGCCGTCCGGTGGTCTCGGCGGCGAGGGCGACGGTCAGCTCGTCCAGCGCGGTGGACTCCTGGCCGAGGTAGGCGAGCAGCCGGGCGGCCCGCTCGGGGTGGCGGACGACGTCGTGGCCGAGGATGTCGACGGTGCCGGCGTCCGGGCGGAGCAGGCCGGTGAGCTGGCGCACCAGGGTGGACTTGCCGGCGCCGTTCGGGCCGAGCAGGCCGAAGATCTCGCCGCGCCGCACGGTCAGGTCGATCCCGGCGTTCGCGCGGACCTCGACGGCCTTGGTGCCGCTGCCGCTGCGGTAGGTCTTGGCCAGTCCGCGGACGGTGCAGCAGGCCGGGCCCGGAAGGGTGTCCCGGGCCGGCGGCGGGTCCGGGGGTGCCTGCCGGTCGGTGTCGCTCACGCGAGAAGACTTTACGCTCCGCGGCACCCGAACCGGGCACGGGGGCCGGTGCGGACTGCCGGGGGCCGCCGCGGCGCGACCGGCCGGCGGTCGGCCGGTGCGGTCAGCCGGCCGGGGCGGTGGCGAGGACGATCGGGATGCTGCCGCAGGCGCGCAGCCGGGCGCCGTAGTGGTCGGCTGCGCCGTCGGGGCCGGTGAGCACCGCCGCGAAGTCCGGGCCGCGCAGCAGCGAGCCGGCTAGGTAGCGGGTGTCGGTGGAGACGGCGACCCGGCCGCGGGCGTTGACCAGGCAGGCGGGTCCTGGCAGTTCGCGCAGGACGGGCATCACGGCCGCCTCGAAGTGCGAGAGGTAGACGTCGGCGGCGGCGACCCCGGCGAAGGCGCCGCCGACGGTCACGGGTGCGGAGAGGGTGAGGCTGTACTCGTCCGAGCACAGGTAGTCGACGTACGGGCCGGCGACGGCGCGCAGGCCGGTGTCGCGGGGCAGTGCGTACCAGTCCCAGTGCGTGTAGTCGGAGTACGCGGAGTGGCCGGGGTCGAGGTCGAGCAGCAGCGGGCGGACGGTCCCGTCGGCGCCGCTCTGCCACCACTCCAGCCAGGCGGGGACGTCGGCGAGCAGGCCGGGGGCGGCGACGAAGCCGATGCCGGAGACCAGGCCGAGCCGGCCGAGCCGGTGCTCGAGGCCGGGGCGGAGTGCGGCGAGGTCGCCCGTGGTGGGCGGGGTGCCGCGGTCGGCGGCGGCCGTGAGGACGGCCGTGGTGTCGGCGAGGGTCTCGGCCACCGCCTCGAAGACGACCTCCAGGGTGTCGCGGACCCGCGCGGCCACGTCGGCGGCGGTCGCCTCGGCCGGGGTGTCCGCCGCGCCGCCCGCGGACGGGTGACTGCTTCCCATGGGTGCTCTCCTCCGGTCAGCGACCGCCGGTGCCCGGTGGCGCGAGCCGGAGGCCGATCAGGCGGGCCACGGACTCCTCGGCGCACTGCTCGGCCAGGGCTCTCGCCTGTTCGTGCGCCCCATCCTGCACGGCCGAGATCACGCTGCGGTGACGATTGCGGATTTCCTCGAGACCGCGGTCGAGGACGAGGCAGAGCAGGGCGCCGACGTCGGTCTGGATGCCGACGGCCTCGCGGGTGAGCCGGGCGGACTGGGCGGCGGCGGCGAGTTCGACGTGGAAGCGGCCGAGCATCCGGCTGCGGGCGGGCGGGTCGGCGGCCTCGCCGAGTTCGTCGAGGGTGCGGTGCAGCTGGCGGAGGTCGCCGGGTTCGGTGCGCTGGGCGGCGAGGCGGGCGGCGGCGCCGGAGACGGCGGCCCAGTGGTCGCCGAGGTCGCGCAGCTCGTCGGTGCTCCAGGCGGCGAGGAGGGCGTGCAGGCGGTCGGCGGCGGGGGCGTCGGGGAGGGTGACGAAGCTGCCACCCCCGCGGCCGCGGCGGGTGGTGACCAGGCCCTGCTGGCGCAGGGCCATCAGGGCTTCGCGCAGGGTGACGGTGGAGACGCCGAGCTGGGCGGCGAGGTCGCTCTCGCCGGGCAGCTGCTCGCCGTCGGCGAGGAGGCCCAGCTCGATGGCGTCGGAGAGACGCCGCACGACCGTGTCGACCCGGGCCCGGGTGTCGACGGGCGCGAAGACCGCGCGCCGGGCGCCGCCCACGTCCTGTGCCACTGCCACCACCTTGTCGTTGGCTCAAGCTTTACCTTACTGGGGTCTTGAACTTAGAACTATGACTTCATATGTTTCATCACCAAGTTCACCGGCCCGCCCCGGAGCGGTCGGGGCACGCCGGGTCCGCACCCCACCAGAAAGGGCCTCCCATGGACGGGACAGCCATCCGGCTGCGCGGTCTGCGCAAGTCCTTCGGCCGGACCGAGGTCGTGGCCGGAGTCGACCTGGACATCGCCGACGGCGAGTTCTTCTCGATGCTGGGGCCCTCCGGTTCGGGCAAGACCACCGTGCTGCGGATGGTCGCCGGCTTCGAGGCGCCGAGCAGCGGCACCGTCGAACTGGCCGGCCGGGACGTCACCCGGCTCGCCCCGTTCGAGCGGGACGTGCACACCGTGTTCCAGGACTACGCCCTCTTCCCGCACATGACCGTCGAGCAGAACGTCGCCTACGGCCTGAAGATCCGCAGGGTGCCCCGGGCCGAACGGTCCGAGCGCGCCCGCGAGGCCCTGGCGGGCGTCCGCCTCGAAGGCCTCGGCGACCGCCGCCCGGCCCAGCTCTCCGGCGGCCAGCGCCAGCGCGTCGCCCTCGCCCGCGCCCTGGTCAACCGGCCCCGGGTGCTGCTGCTCGACGAGCCGCTCGGCGCACTCGACCTCAAGCTCCGCGAGCAGATGCAGATCGAGCTCAAGGCGCTGCAGCGGGAGGTCGGCATCACCTTCGTCTTCGTCACCCACGACCAGGACGAGGCGCTCACCATGAGCGACCGCATCGCCGTCTTCAACCGCGGCCGGATCGAGCAGGTCGGCACCCCCGCCGAGATCTACGAGCGGCCCGCCACCCCCTTCGTCGCCGGCTTCGTCGGCGCCTCCAACCTGCTCACCGGCCCCGCGGCCGAGCAGGTCCTCGGCCGGGCCGGCACCTACAGCATCCGCCCGGAGAAGATCCGGGTGCTGGCCGAGTCCGCGGCCGCCGGCGAGGCCGCCCACCCCACCGTCGCGGGCACGGTCGCCGAGGTCGTCTACCTCGGCGACGCCACCCGCTTCCTGGTCGACCTGGACACCGGCGGCCGGCTCACCGCCCTCCAGCAGAACCTCGACACCTCCTCCGAGGACGTCGCCGCCTTCCGCGGCTCCCGGGTCCGGCTGCAGTGGCACCCCCGCCACAACGTCGCCGTCCCGGAAACCCCCTGACCCGCCCCCAGCAGCCCCTCCCCCTCACCCCCGTGGAGACCCCCGTGCGCATGCCCCGTCCGCTGAAGACGGCCTCCGCCGTCGGCGCCCTCGTCCTCGCCGCCGCCTGCGGCTCCGCCGGCACCACCGCCTCCGGGCCGAAGCCGCCCAAGCTCGCGGCGCAGCAGTCCCTGGGCGCCGGCGAGGGCTCCGTCAACCTGATCGCCTGGGCCGGCTACGTCGAGGACGGCGGCAACGACCCCGAGACGGACTGGGTCAGCGACTTCGAGAAGCAGACCGGCTGCCAGGTCAACGCCAAGGTCGCGGCCTCCTCCGACGAGATGGTCAGCCTGATGAAGACCGGCCAGTACGACGCGGTGTCCGCCTCCGGCGACGCCTCGCTGCGGCTGATCGCCGGCGGTGACGCCGCCCCGGTGAACACCGCCCTCGTCCCGAACTACGCCGACGTCTTCGCCGGCCTGAAGAACCAGGCCTGGAACTCCGTCGACGGCGTCTCCTACGGCATCCCGCACGGCCGCGGCGCCAACCTGCTGATGTACAACACCGAGAAGGTCTCCCCCGCGCCCGACTCCTGGTCGGTGGTCTTCGACAAGGCCGCGGCGTACAAGGGCAAGGTCACCGCGTACGACTCCCCCATCTACATCGCCGACGCCGCGCTCTACCTGATGAGGACGAAGCCGGAGCTCGGCATCACCAACCCGTACGCGCTGGACCGCACGCAGTTCGACGCGGCCGTCGCACTGCTCAAGGAGCAGAACTCCAACGTCGGCGAATACTGGAGCGACTACCTCAAGGAGATCTCCGCGTTCAAGAGCGGCGACTCCCTGGTGGGCACCAGCTGGCAGGTGATCGTCAACACCGCGCAGGCCGAGAAGGCTCCGGTCGCCGCCGTGCTGCCCAAGGAGGGCGCCACCGGCTGGTCCGACACCTGGATGGTCTCCGCCAAGGCCAAGCACCCGAACTGCGCCTACAAGTGGCTGGACTGGATCATCTCCCCGAAGGTGAACGCCCAGGTCGCCGAGTACTTCGGCGAGGCGCCCGCCAACGCGAAGTCCTGCGAGCAGACCGCCGCCAAGGACCACTGCACCACCTACCACGCCGCCGACGAGCCCTACTGGAAGAACGTCCACTTCTGGACCACGCCGGTCGCCGACTGCGTCGACGGCCGCAAGGACGCCGAGTGCGTGCCCTACCAGGAGTGGGTGCAGGCCTGGGCCGGGATCAAGGGCTGAGCCGCACCATGACGACCACCGCGCCGGCCGCCGGACCCGTCCGGCGGCTCGCCGGGGCACTGCACCGCCGGCCCCGGCTGCAGCTGTCCCTGCTGCTCTCCGCCCCGCTGGCCTGGCTCGCCCTGGCCTACCTCGGCTCCCTCGCCGTCCTGCTGATGTCGGCGTTCTGGACGACCGACACCTTCACCTCCAGCGTCGTGAAGGTCTGGAACACCGACAACTTCACCGCCCTGCTCACCACCGGCGTCTACCGCCAGGTCGCCCTGCGGAGCATCGGCGTCGCCCTCGCGGTGACCGCACTGTGCGCCGTGATCGCCCTGCCGATCGCCTTCTTCACCGCCCGCATCGCCAAGCCCCGGTGGCGGCCCCTGCTGGTGGTCGCCATCCTCACCCCGCTGTGGGCGAGCTACCTGGTCAAGGCGTACGCCTGGCGGCTCATCCTCGCCGAGGGCGGCGTGCTGGACTGGACGCTCGCCCCGCTCGGGATGCAGGGCCCCGGCTACGGCCTCACCGCGACGATCATGGTGCTGACCTACCTCTGGCTGCCGTACATGGTCCTCCCCCTGCACAACGGCCTGGAGAACCTGCCGGACAACCTGCTGGAGGCCTCCGCCGACCTCGGCGCCGGCACCGGCCGCACCCTGCGCTCGGTGGTCCTGCCGATGCTGCTGCCCTCGGTCGCCGCCGGGTCCGTCTTCACCTTCTCGCTCAGCCTCGGCGACTACATCGCCGTACAGATCGTCGGCGGGAAGACCCAGCTGATCGGCAACCTCATCTACTCCAACATCACCCTGGACCTGCCGATGGCCGCGGCCCTCGGCACCGTCCCGGTGGTGGTCATCGTCCTGTACCTGCTCGCGGTGCGCCGCACCGGAGCCCTCGGCAGCCTCTGACGGCCCGCACAGCGAAGGCCCCCCATGAATTTCTCCCGCCCCGCCCGGATCGCCCTGCGGATCGCCGCCGGGCTCGGCTTCGCGGCGATCTACCTCCCGCTGCTGCTCGTCCTGGTCAACTCGCTCAACCCCGACCGCAGCGCGAGCTGGCCCCCGCCCGGCCTCACCCTGCACTGGTGGGGCGAGGCCTGGCGCAGCACCGGCGCCCGCGACGCCCTGTGGACCTCGGTCAGGGCCGGGGCCGGCGCCACCGCGATCGCACTCGTCCTCGGCACCCTGATCGCCTTCGCCGTCCAGCGGTACCGCTTCTTCGGCCGGGAGGCGGTGTCCTTCGCGGTGGTGCTGCCGATCGCGCTGCCCGGCATCATCACCGGCGTCGCCCTCAACACCGCCTTCCGCACCGTGCTGGAGCCGCTCGGCGTGGGCCTGGGCATGTTCACCGTGGTCGTCGGCCACGCCACCTTCTGCATCGTGGTGGTCTTCAACAACGTGGCCGCCCGGCTGCGCCGCACCTCCGGCTCGTACCAGGAGGCCGCGATGGACCTGGGCGCGAACACCTTCCGGACGTTCGCGGACGTGACCTTCCCGATGATCCGCTCGGCGCTGCTGGCGGGCGGGCTGCTCGCCTTCGCGCTGTCCTTCGACGAGATCGTGGTGACGACCTTCACGGCCGGCCCCGGGGTGCAGACCCTGCCGGTGTGGATCTTCTCCAACATGGCCAGGCCGCAGCAGGCACCGGTGGTGAGCGTGGTCGCGGCGGTGCTGGTGCTGCTCTCGGTGGTCCCGATCTACCTGGCCCAGCGGCTCTCCGCCGACAACTCGGGCGGCCGGCGCTAGCGCTCCTCAGTGGTCGGCGCCGCGGGTCAGTCGTCGGCCATCGCGGTCTGTCCGCCGGGGACGCGGGTGGCGAGTTCCTTCCAGAAGCCGTCCCGGATCGCGTAGCGGTCGGCCTCGTCTATCTGGTCGTCCTTGTGCGCGAGCAGGCCGAAGCGGGCCGCGTAGCGCAGCAGTTCGCCGTCGAGGCGGTGCGGGATGCGCGGGTAGTCCGTCCACAGGACGGTGAGCCGGTCCACCGCGCCGAGCCGGTCGATCCAGCGGCGGGCGAAGACCTGGCCCACTTCGTGGGCGTCGCCGCCGACGCTGGTGATGTCCTCCTCGCGGTCGGCCCAGCGCTCGGCCGAGGTGGTGATCTGGGCGAGGGTGGGCAGGCCGTCGGCGGCCGTGGCCGGGGTGTCGGCGGTCGGGCGGTCCACCCAGCCGCGGTCGGAGGTCCAGCGCAGCACCGGCCCGCCGTGGACGGCGGCCGTGCGGTCCGCCGTGACGCGCTCGGCGGCGGAGCGCACCGCGAGGTCCTTGGGGGTGGGGACGACCTTGAGCGCGGCGGCGGGCTGCGGGCGGGCGGGCGCCGGGTCGGCCGGCGAGGGGGCGGGCACGCCGGGGGCGGCGGCGAGGATGCCGGCGATCCGCTGCCCGGTGCCGGGGGCGGGGAACGGCGCGGGCAGCTCGCGCAGCCGTACCCACCGCTCCATCCAGGCGCGGTCCAGGACCCGCCGCTCGTCGGCCTCGGCGACGAGGTCCTCGGACTGGTTGAAGTCGCCGTCGGCGGCCTGCAGCGCCCACAGGTGGACGGCGACCCCGTGCTCCTTGGCGGACATCACACCGGGCAGCAGGTCGCCGTCGCCGGTGACCAGCACCACGTCGGTGCAGGCGTGGTTGCGGGCGAGTTCGGTGAGCTCGGCGTGCATGGCCGCGTCCACGCCCTTCTGCACCCAGCGGCCCTCGGCGCGGGTCAGCGCACCGAGGCGGACGGTGACCCGGGGCAGCACCCGCAGCCGCCGGTGCTCGGGCAGCGGGCGCCGCTCGGGGGCGGCGTCGAACCAGTACACCCGCAGGAGCGGCAGGCCGGTCTCGGCCTCGGCCCGCTCGCGCAGGGCGGAGATCAGCACGGCGTGGTCGACGGCCACCCGCGACCGGGCGGGCTCGCCCACCAGCAGGCTGGCGGCGGCGCCCAGCAGGTAGCCGGCGTCGACGAGGACTACGCAGCGGTCCACGTCCGCTCCTCTCCTCCGAACGACCCCCGGTGGGGCGGGGGTGGGACGCCCCTCGCGGGCGTGGGGAATTGGGCAGTGCTTACCCTCGGAGGCGCCGCCGAACCGCTGCGAACGCCCGGGGCCGTGCAGGAGCACCGATGGCCTGCGGCGATACTGGGGGGATCATGCGGAAGAGTTCCTGGGCCCTGAGCGCGGCGGCGGCCGGTGCGGCAGTGGCCGTGCTGGCCGTGCCCACCATCACCACCGACCGTTCCCACGGGGACACCGCGGTCACCGCGGTCACCGTCAACAACGGCAAGCCGATCCTGCTGGGGCCGCAGAAGGCGATGACCTTCCCGCTGGTCGTCGAGGCCCGGGACGACTCCGGCATCCGCTCGGTCGACCCGGTGGGCGTGTGGGGCCCCAACTACGGGGTGCTGAAGGTGGGCCCGATGCGCTGCACCGCCTCCTCCGCCACGGAGTCGGTCTGCCGCGGCACGGTGACCGTGGACCCGGTGGAGAAGCAGATCTTCAACGACGAGGCCGGCACCTGGTTCGTCGACCTGCAGGTGAAGGCCAACGACGGGGACCGGTACGTCGCCAAGACGGCCGGCGGGTTCTCGCTGAAGCGGGCGGCGAAGCTGTCCGGCTCGGGCGTGCCGGCGGAGGCGAAGGCCGGGCAGAAGATCACCGCGCAGGGCTGGCTGGCCCGCGCGTTCTGGTCGGACAACCGCTTCCACGGCTACAAGGACGGCGTGGCGTACCTGCAGTTCCGGCCCGAGGGCTCGCACCGCTGGACGACGGTCGCCAAGGCGGTCTCCACCGGCTCCGGCACGGTGAAGGCGACGGTCACGGTCGCCGGGCCCGGCGACTTCCAGTGGTACGCCCCGGGCGACAAGTGGACGGGCGACGCGGTGTCGGCGGAGATGCCGGTCGCCGGCGGCCGCTAGGGCTTGGGCACCGGCCTGCGCCGCGGACGCGGACGGCCCTGCCCCCGCCGGGGCGGGAACAGGGCCGCAGGTGCGGGGGCGGTCAGCCGCGGAGCTCGGTGGCGACCAGCTCGGCGATCTGCACCGCGTTGAGCGCGGCGCCCTTGCGCAGGTTGTCGTTGGAGAGGAACAGCGACAGGCCGTTGTCGACGGTCTCGTCCACCCGGATGCGGCCGACGTAGGTCGGGTCCTGGCCGGCCGCCTGCAGCGGGGTCGGGATGTCGGTGAGCTCGACACCGGGCGCACCGGTCAGCAGCTCCACCGCGCGCTCCGGGGCGACCGGGCGGGCGAAGCGGGCGTTCACCTGCAGCGAGTGGCCGGTGAAGACCGGGACGCGCACACAGGTGCCGGAGACCTTCAGCTCCGGGATGCCGAGGATCTTGCGGCTCTCGTGGCGGAGCTTCTGCTCCTCGTCGGTCTCGTTGGAGCCGTCCTCGACGATCGAGCCGGCCAGCGGGACGACGTTGAAGGCGATCGGGCGCTTGTAGACGCCCGGCGCCGGGTACTCGACCGCGGAGCCGTCGTGGACCAGTGCGGTCGCGCCGTCCACCACCTTGGACGCCTGGTCGTGCAGCTCGGACACGCCGGCCAGACCACTGCCGGACACCGCCTGGTAGGTGGAGACCACCAGGGAGACCAGGCCGGCCTCCTCGTGCAGCGGGCGCAGCACCGGCATGGCGGCCATGGTGGTGCAGTTCGGGTTGGCGATGATGCCCTTGGGGCGGTCGGCGATCGCCTGCGGGTTGACCTCGGCGACGACCAGCGGCACCTCGGGGTCGCGGCGCCAGGCGGAGGAGTTGTCGACGACGACGGCGCCCGCGGCGGCGACCTTCGGGGCGAGCGCCTTCGAGGTGGAGCCGCCGGCCGAGAAGATCACGATGTCGAGGCCGCTGTAGTCCGCGGTGGCCGCGTCCTCGACGGTCACCTCGGTGTCCTGCCACGGCAGCGTGCGCCCGGCGGACCGCGCCGAGGCGAACAGCCGC
Source organism: Kitasatospora sp. NPDC051914 (assembly GCF_040680995.1). Taxonomy (NCBI): domain Bacteria; kingdom Bacillati; phylum Actinomycetota; class Actinomycetes; order Kitasatosporales; family Streptomycetaceae; genus Kitasatospora; species Kitasatospora sp. NPDC051914. The sequence goes on along the minus strand of NZ_JBFAXX010000014.1, from coordinate 29,471 downwards.
AGCTGCTCGACCGGGAAGTCCCGTTCCGCCAGGATCTCGCGGACGACGCCGCCGACCTGGCCGGTGGCCCCAACGATGCCGATCCTCATTGCGTTTCCTCCATGTCGTGCTCGATCGGGTTGTGCTTGATCGCCGTCCGCACCCTGCCATCATGCCTTGTCGCCGGCGCGGCCCGTCGCGGTGTCCCACCGTGTGGGCGGCCGTGCGGGACGGCCCGCGGCCCGCGGCCGGGAGCCCCTGCGGGTTCGGTGCACGGGCTCCGCAAGATGTCCGGGTCCCGTCGACGCGGACGGGGATTCGTCCGAAAACAATTCGTTGCCGAACTTGCTGCGCCCCTGTGGTGCTGTCCCCTGGTGCTGCCCCCGGCTTCAGGCGGTGGCCTCGGCGAGGCGGGTGAGGGCGGTGGTGACGGCGGCGGGGGTGGCGGGGAGCAGGGGCAGGCGGACGTCGGGGCTGGGGATGCGGCCCTGGGCGTGTAGGACGCCCTTGACGACCGCCGGGTTGGGTTCGGCGAAGGCCTCGCGGGCGAGGGCGGCCAGCCGGTGGCCCAGTTCCCGGGCGCGGGCGGCCTCGCCCTTGTGCCAGGCGTCGGCCAGTTCGGCGTACCGGCCGGTGGCGAGGTGGGCGGAGGCCAGGATGCCGCCCTCGGCGCCGATCGCCATCATCGCGGAGAGCTGGACGTCGTCGCCGGCCAGCATCCCGCGGTGCCCTCGGCCCAGCAGGTCGACCGCGGTGTCGTCGACGGCGCCGCCCGCGTACTTCATCCCGGCCACGCCCGGCAGCCGCAGCACCTCGTCCAGCACGTCCGCGTCGAGCCGCTGCCCGGTGCGGTACGGGATGTGGTAGACGATCAGCGGGACGGGGCTGCGCTCGGCGAGGTACCGGAAGTGCGCCAACACCCCCGCCGGGCCGGGGCGGACGAAGGCCGGCACCGTCACCAGCGCCGCGTCGGCCACGCCCTCCAGGGCGGCCAGCGCCTCGGCGGTGCGGCGGGTGTCGCCGGCGCCGACGCCGACCGCCAGCGGGGCGCCGTGGGCCCGGCAGACCGGCGCCAGCACCTCGACGACGGTGCGCTTCTCGTGCTCGTCCAGGGAGCCCGGCTCCCCGGTCGTGCCCAGTGCCACCAGGCCGGCCGCGCCGGCGGACAGCAGCTCGCCGGCCAGCCGCTCCAGGGCGTCGGCGGCGACGGAGCCGTCCGCGGCGAAGGGGGTGACCAGCGGTACGTGAATCCCGTGCAAGTCCATGCCGTCGAGCCTGACGCCCCGGCACACTGCAGGTCCAGTTCACATTTCCGAGGCTTCTCGTAAGCTGAGCCGATGCTCGACGTCCGCCGCCTGCGCCTGCTGCGCGAACTCGCCCACCACGGCACGATCGCCGCCGTCGCCGAGGCGCTCGCCTTCAGTCCGTCCGCCGTGTCCCAGCAGTTGTCCGTGCTGGAGAAGGAGGCCGGGGTGCCGCTGCTGGAGCGCACCGGCCGCCGGGTCGCGCTCACCCCCGCGGGGCGCAACCTGGTGCGGCACGCCGAGGCGGTGCTGGAGCGGCTGGAGCAGGCCTCGGCCGAACTCGCGCACGCCCGCCGCGGTCTGGCCGGGCCGCTGCGGATCGGCACCTACCCGTCGGCGGCCCGCGCGATCGTCCCGGCCGCGCTCGCCGGGCTGGCCGCCCGCCATCCGGGGCTGGAGCCGATGGTCTCCGAGGTCGACCCGGCCGCCGTGGCGGCCGCACTGCGGGCCGGCGAGCTGGACGTCGCCCTGGTCCACGAGTACGACCTGGTGCCGGCCGAGCCGGAGCCCGGACTGGCGTTCACCCAGCCGGTCTTCGCCGAGCCCATGTACCTGGCCGCGGCCGCCGCGGGCACGGTCGCCGAGCACCGCGGCTCGCCGTGGATCATGGCGCCGGCGGGCACGCTCTGCCACGCGATGACCCTGCGGGCCTGCCAGAGCGCCGGGTTCACCCCGCGGGTGCGGCACCACGTGGACGACTTCACCACCGTGCTGGCCCTGGTGGCGGTCGGCCAGGGTGTCGCGCTGGTGCCGCACCTGGGCACCGTGCCCGCCCCGCCGCCGGGCGTCGTGCTCACCCGGCTGCCGATGTACCGGCGCACCAGGACGGCCTTCCGCGCCGGGGCCGCGGCCCACCCGGCGGTCGCCGCCTTCACCGCGGCCCTGCACTCGGCGGTGCCGGCGGAACTGGGCGGCGGCGTCCCGCAGGTCTGAGGCCTGGCGGCCGGGCGTCAGCGGGGCTTGCGGGCGTCCACCAGGCTGCGGGCCGAGTGCGCGACGAACGGGCCGTCGGACTCGATCAGCGCGTGCAGGTCGCGCAGCCGGTCGCGGTACCGGTCGACGGTGAAGTCGGGCACCATCCAGATCACCTTGCGCAGGAACCAGACCACCGCGCCGATGTCGTGGAACTCGATCCGCAGCCGCTCGGTGCGCAGGTCGACGACCTCCAGCCCGGCGGCCTCGGCCGCGGCCCGCTCGTCGTCCGGGTGGCGGCCGCGGCGGACGGCCTCCGGCAGCGGCCCGAGGAAGTACTCGACCAGCTCGAACACGCTCGCCGGGCCGACGTGCTGGGCGAGGTAGCTGCCGCCGGGCCGCAGCACCCGGGCGATCTCCGCCCAGTGCGGCACCACGGGGTGACGGCTGGTCACCAGGTCGAAGGCGGCGTCGGCGAAGGGCAGCGGCGGGTCCTCGGGGGCCGCGACCACCACCGCGCCGAGCGGGTGCAGCAGCGCCGTGGCCTTCGCCAGGTTGGGCGGCCAGCCCTCGGTGGCGGCCATCAGCGGCGGGAAGGGGGCGGCGCCGGCGAGCACCTCGCCGCCGCCGGTCTGCAGGTCGAGGGCGGCGCCGACCTGCGCGAGGCGTTCGCGCAGCAGCCGCTGGTAGCCCCAGGAGGGGCGCTGCTCGGTGGCGCGGCCGTCCAGCCAGGAGAAGTCCCAGCCCTCCACGGAGGCCGCCTCGGCCTCGGCCACCAGGTCGTCGAAGGTTCGTGCCATGGCCCGATCCTCGCCCGCGGGAGGCGGCCGGGGCCACCGCTTATCGGGCGGACACGGCGCGGACGCTACCCTTCGCGCATGGCAGAGCTGATCAACGAGGACGTGCCCGGCCGCTACGGCCCCGAGGCGACGGTCGAGGTCGAGGCGTACGAGGTGGGTCCGGTCCGCACCGAGTACTCGCCGCGGCACGACGGCGACCCCGACCCCGGCGAGATCGTGTGGACGTGGGTGCCGTACGAGGAGCGGGACGGCCGCGGCAAGGACCGCCCGGTGCTGGTGGTGGCGCGCGAGGAGGGCGGCAGCCTGCTCGCCGTCATGCTGTCCAGCAAGGGTCACGACGGCGACCGCGACTGGGTGCCGATCGGCGCCGGCCCGTGGGACAGGTCCGGCCGGGACTCCTGGGTGGCGCTGGACCGCGTCATGCGGGTGTGGGACGGCGGCATGCGGCGCGAGGCCTGCGCCCTGGACCGGGCCCGCTTCAACCTGGTCGTCGACAGCCTCCGCCGCCGCTACCGCTGGCGCTGAACCGCACACCGGCGGGGGTGGCCGGTTGCCGCCCCCGCCGGTAACGATTCGCCGATCCCCGCCCCCGCTCCCGGGCTCCCTCAGTACAACTGGCGTACGACCTATCACCGGGAGCCCGAACACGTGAGCACCAATCACCCGTCCGGATACGGCTATCCGACGGACCCTCAGCAGAACCCCTATGCGCAGCAGGCGGGCCACCAGCCACCGCCCGCCCCGGGCTACGGTGCGCCGCCGCCCCCGCCCGGACCGCCGGGCTACGGGCCCGGCGCGTACGGGCAGCCCGGCAGCGCTGCCCCCGGGTACGGCACACCCGGCTACGGCATCCCGGGACAGGGCACCCCCGGGTACGGCACTCCCGGGTACGGTGCGCCGGGGTACGGGCAGCCGCCGCAGGCGCTGCCGCACTGGCTCACCCCGGCCGGGCCGCCCGGTGTGCCGCCCGCGCCGGGGACCCGCGTACTCGCCCCGCCCGGGGAGCGCCTGGTCGCCCGCCTGATCGACCTCGCGATCCAGCTGATCCCGGCCGTCATCCTCTACGCCCTGCTCGGGGAGTACCTCGGAAACTTCTTCGTCGGCCTGCTGGCCTTCGCCTACGAGGCGGCGCTGATGGTCACCCAGCACGGCCAGACGGTCGGCAAGAAGGCGATGAGGCTGCGCGTGGTGGACGCCGCGACCGGCGGCCGGCCGACCGACAGCGCCCTCTGGGGACGCTCTGCCATCGCCGCCGTGCCCGGCGCCGTGTACTGCATCGGGTGGCTGTTCGAGGCGCTCGACGCGATGTGGCAGCTGTGGGACAGGCCGCTGCAGCAGTGCCTGCACGACAAGGCCGTGCGGACCGTGGTGGTCAAGGAGAGCTGACGGGCCCACCACCCGGGGCGCGGTCCCTCGCGCCCCCCGGGTGGTGCACCCACGTGGCGGCCACCGGCGTCAGCCGGCGAGGCAGCTGGGGCCGAGGAGCTGCTTGAGGTCGCCGAAGAGGGCCGGGTCGGACTTGACGCGGTGGCGGTCCAGGCGGAGCACCGTGGTCTTGTTGCGTCCCTCCAGCCGGAGGCGGACCTCGGTGGTGCCCTTGTGGTGGGTGAGGACCTCGCCGAGGCGGGCGACCAGCGGCGGGGTGATCCGGCCGCTCGGGATGTTGATGACGATCGGCGCCTCGGCGTGCGCGTTGGAGAGGTCCGGGACGGACAGCTCCATGCCCATCAGCCGCGGCACGTCCTCCCGCTTGTCGAGCTTGCCGCGGACGAACACCACGGCGTCCTCGACGAGTTGGGAGGAGACCAGCTGGTAGCTGGCGGGGAAGAACATGCAGTCGATGGAGCCGGCGAGGTCCTCGACGGTGGCGATCGCCCAGGCGTTTCCCTGCTTGGTCATCTTCCGCTGGAGGCCGGAGATGATGCCGCCGATGGTGATGATGGTGCCGTCGGGGCGCTCGGCGAGGTCGGCGACGGCGCAGTCCGCCTTGTCGGCGAGGACGTGCTCGATGCCGTGCAGCGGGTGCGAGGAGACGTAGAGGCCGAGCATCTCCCGCTCCTGGGTGAGCAGGAAGGACTTGTCCCACTCCTCCTCGGAGAAGACCACGTCGAGGCCGAAGCTCGGCTCGTCGGAGACGGAGTCGCCGCCGAACAGGTCGAACTGGCCTTCGGCCTCCTTGCGCTTGACGCCGACCACGTTGTCGATCATCGGCTCGAACTGCGCGGTGAGCCCCTTGCGGGTGTGGCCGAGGGAGTCGAACGCACCGGCCTTGATGAGGGATTCGACGGTGCGCTTGTTGCAGACCACCGACTCGACCTTGTCCAGGAAGTCCGGGAAGGAGGCGAACTTCCCCTTGGACTTGCGGGTGCGGATCATCGACTCGACGACCGGACCGCCGACGTTGCGGATGGCGGTGAGGCCGAAGCGGACGGTGTCGTTGCCGTGCGGGGTGAAGTCGGCGTCGGACTCGTTGACGTCCGGCGGCAGGACGCTGATGCCCATCTTGCGGGCCTCGTTGAGGTAGACCGCGGACTTGTCCTTGTCGTCCTTGACCGAGGTGAGCAGGCCGGACATGTACTCGGCCGGGTAGTTGGCCTTGAGGTAGGCCGTCCAGTAGGAGACCAGTCCGTAGCCGGCGGTGTGGGCCTTGTTGAACGCGTAGCCGGAGAAGGGGACGAGGACGTCCCACACGGCCTGGATCGCGGCGTCGGAGTAGCCGCGCTCGCGGCAGCCCTTCTGGAAGGGGACGAACTCCGCCTCCAGGATCTCCTTCTTCTTCTTGCCCATGGCGCGGCGCAGCAGGTCGGCCTGGCCGAGCGAGTAGCCGGCGAGGATCTGCGCGGCCTTCTGGACCTGCTCCTGGTAGACGATCAGGCCGTAGGTGGGCTCGAGGATCTCCTTGAGCGGCTCCTCCAGCTCCGGGTGGATCGGGGTGATCTCCTGCTGGCCGTTCTTGCGCAGGGCGTAGTTGGTGTGCGAGTTGACGCCCATCGGGCCGGGGCGGTACAGCGCGAGGACGGCGGAGATGTCCTCGAAGTTGTCGGGCTTCATCAGGCGCAGCAGCGAGCGCATGGGGCCGCCGTCGAGCTGGAAGACGCCGAGCGTGTCGCCGCGGGCGAGGAGTTCGTAGGTGGGCTTGTCGTCGAGGGGCAGATCAAGCAGGTTGATCTTGATGCCCTTGTTCTTCTCGATCGCCTTGACGGCGTCGTCCATGATCGTCAGGTTGCGCAGGCCGAGGAAGTCCATCTTGAGAAGGCCGAGGCCCTCGCAGGTGGGGTAGTCGAACTGCGTGATGGTGACGCCGTCGGTGTGCCGGGTCCAGACCGGGATGTGGTCGGTGAGCGGCTCGGCGGACATGATGACGCCTGCGGCGTGCACGCCGGGCTGGCGGATCAGGCCCTCGATGCCGCGGGCGGTGTCGATGACCTTGCGGACGTCCGGGTCGGTCTCGTACAGGCCGCGGATCTCGCCGGCCTCGCTGTAGCGGGGGTGCGAGGAGTCGGTGATGCCGGACAGCGGGATGCCCTTGCCCATGACGTCCGGCGGCATCGCCTTGGTGATCCGGTCGCCCATCGCGTACGGGTAGCCGAGGACGCGCGAGGAGTCCTTGATGGCGGCCTTCGCCTTGATGGTGCCGTACGTGACGATCATGGCGACCTTGTCGGAGCCCCACTTCTCCGTCACGTAGCGGATCACGTCGCCGCGCCGGCGCTCGTCGAAGTCGATGTCGACGTCGGGCATGGAGATGCGCTCGGGGTTGAGGAAGCGCTCGAAGATCAGGCCGTGCGGGATGGGGTCGAGGTCGGTGATGCCCATGGCGTAGGCGACCAGCGAGCCGGCGGCCGAGCCGCGGCCCGGGCCGACCGCGATGCCCTGGCTCTTGGCCCACATGATGAAGTCGGCGACCACGAGGAAGTACGCCGGGAACCCCATCTGGATGATGGTGTCCATCTCGTACTCGGCGAGCTTCTTGTGCTCCTCGTCGTAGCCCTTCGGGAAGCGCCAGTCCATGCCCTCCCAGACCTTGGACTTGAAGAAGTCCGCCTCGGACTCGAAGCCCTCCGGGATGGGGAAGCGCGGCATGAGGTTCTTGAACTCGAACATGCCCGCGGTGTCGACCCGCTCGGCGACCAGCAGCTGGCTGTTGCGGCAGCCCTCCTGCCAGGCGTCGGAGGAGTCCAGGCCGTACATCTCGGCGGCCGACTTGATGTAGTAGCCGGTGCCGTCGAAGCGGAAGCGGTCCGGGTCGGAGAGGTTCTTGCCGGTCTGCACGCACAGCAGCAGGTCGTGCGCGCCGGCGTCGGCCTCGGTGGTGTAGTGCGAGTCGTTGGTGACCACCGGCGGGATGTTCAGCTTCTTGGAGATCTCCAGGAGGCCGTCGCGGACCCGCTGCTCGATGTCGAGCCCGTGGTCCATCAGCTCCAGGAAGTAGTTCTCCTTGCCGAAGATGTCCTGGTAGTCGGCGGCGGACTTCACCGCCTCGTCGAACTGGCCCAGGCGCAGCCGGGTCTGCACCTCGCCGGAGGGGCAGCCGGTGGTGGCCATCAGGCCGGCCGCGTGCTCGGCGATGATCTCCTTGTCCATCCGGGGCCACTTCACCAGCCAGCCCTCGGCGTAGGAGCGCGAGGTGAGCTTGAAGAGGTTGTGCAGGCCCTCCTTGTTGCGGGCCCAGATGGTCTTGTGGGTGTAGGCGCCGGACGCGGAGACGTCGTCCTTCTTCTGGTGCGGCTGGCCCCACAGGATGCGCTTGGTGTTGGAGCGGGACTCCGGGGCGACGTACGCCTCGATGCCGATGACCGGGGTGATGCCGGCGGCGGTGGCCTGCTTGTGGAACTCCGCGGCGCCGTACATGTTGCCGTGGTCGGTCATCGCGACGTGGGTCTGCCCGAGCCGCTCGACCTCCTTGAAGAGCTGCTTCAGCCGGGCTGCGCCGTCCAGCATCGAGTACTCGGTGTGGACGTGCAGGTGCGCGTACGGCTGGTCGCTCAAGGCGGGGCCTCCGGAGTCTCGGCATGATCGGAACCGGGCGCGAAACAGGTAAGGCCCGAGCCACCCTCAGGGCCCGGACCACGGCTTCCGCGTCGCGGCACCGAGTCTAGTCCCCCGTCGCACCCGCCCCGGGACACGGCACGAATGCTCCTCGTTCCCTCACTTTCGGGCGTCGAGGGGTCACGTTCGGAGGTCGGCAGATCACGGAAGGAGACCCGGGGTTCCGGCCCGGGCGTGCACGCCGATAGCCTCGGGCGCACTGACGTGCGAGGAGGGGTTTCATGGCATACGGCCCGGTGGTGCAGCAGCGCACGCGAGGCGGAGGGCTGACCGCGATCGGCGTGCTGATGATCGTCCAGCTGGCCTCCGAGCTCGGCGTGCTGACCTACGACATAGCCCAGAAGGGGCCGGGCTACCTGCTGACCGCCCTCGGCCTGTCCTACGCGGACTACGTCGACGCACCGGTCGGCTTCTTCGGCTACGACACCGGGTACTGCGTCGCTCTGGTGGCCCTGGCGATCGGTGCCTTCACGGGCGGGCGGTGGGTCCGCCCGGCGGCCGTGGTGCTGACCTCAGTGACCGGCTTCGCCGCCCTCACCCAGGTACTCAACCAGGTGGTCTTCGAGGCCTCCCGGCGGAGGTTCGCCGAGCCGATCGACCACCTGTGGCTCAACATGACCCTGCTGCTCAGCGTCGGGATCGCCGTCGCGGTCGCCGCGATCGTCGGCGCGACGCGTCCGGCCGCCCCGGTCGCCCCCGCGCCGGTAGCCTTCCACCCGTACGTCCCCGCTCAGCGCCAGGCCCACCCGCCGATCCCGCCGACGCCGCCCGGTCCCCCGTCGGCGCCGCCCGCGCCGCCGAACGCCTGAACCGCGGCCGCCCGCCGCGCGTCCTTTCCGTCCGGACCGGACAGCACCACCGATAGGACAACCCATGCCCGACCAGACCACCGTCGCCCACCGCGAGCCGGAGCGCGCCGAGACCGTCCTGCGGGTCTTCGACGACGCCTTCGGGGAGCTCCTCGCGCAGGACCCGGCCGCGTTCCGGGTGAAGTTCCGCAAGATGGCCGCCTCGGCGTTCGCCTTCTACCGGGGCACCGCCGCCCTCTTCTACGCCGACCTCACCACCGCCCCGTACGAGGCCTACGGCGCACGCTTCCTCGACGAGCGCACCGGGCGGGTCTGGATCCACGGCGACCTGCACGCCGAGAACTTCGGCACCTACCTCAACGCCGAGGGCCGGCTCGTCTTCAACGTCAACGACTTCGACGAGGCCTACGTCGGCGCCTTCACCTGGGACGTCCAGCGGCTCGCCGCCAGCCTCGCCCTGATCGGCTACGCCAAGGCGCTCTCCGACGACACCATCAGCGGCCTCGTCCGCGCCTTCGCCGACGCCTACCGCGGCCAGATCTCCGCCCTCGCCGGCAACGGCGACGCCGCCCAGTACACCCTCGACACCGCCGGCGGGCCGATCCTCGACACGCTGCACCGCGCCCGGCTGCAGACCAGGGTCGCCCTGCTCGACTCCGAGACCGTCGTCGAGCGCTGGGACCGCCGCTTCCGGATCGGCGGCGGCGCCTTCGAACTGGACGCCGGCACCCGCGCCGAGGTGCTGGCCGCCTTCGACCGCTACCTGGAGACCCTGCCGCCCGCCTCCCGCACCCGCCCCGACGCCCTGCGCGTCAAGGACGTCTGCGGCCGCCGCGGCATCGGCATCGGCAGCGCCGGCCTGCCCTCCTACAACCTGCTGCTGGAGGGCCACACCGACGCCCTCGAGAACGACGTCATCATCTACATGAAGCAGGGTCAGACCCCGGCCGTCTCCCGGCACGTGACCGACCCCGCCATCCGCGGCTACTTCGAGCACGAGGGCCACCGCACCGTCATCTCGCAGCGCGCCCTGCAGGCCCACAGCGACCCGTGGCTCGGGTACACCACCCTGCACGGTCGCGGCCAGCTCGTCGCCGAGGTCTCCCCGTACGCGGCCGACCTCGACTGGACGGACCTCAACGAGCCGGACGAGCTGCGCGTCGTCACCGAGTACCTCGGCCGGGCCACCGCCACCATGCACGCCGCCGCCGACGTGTCCTCCAGCGGCCACAGCCTCGTCCCGTTCTCCACCGAGCACGCCATCGACAAGGCGATCGCCGCCGACGAGGACGGCTTCACCGACATGCTCGTCGAGTTCGCCCACGCCTACGGCGACCGGGCCCGGAGCGACCACCAGATCTTCGTCGACCTCTTCCGCAACGGCCGCATCCCGGGCCTGTGACCGGCGCGCACCCGGTCAGGTCGGGCGGAGGCCGTCCGGGAGGCCGGGGATCGTGCGGCCGGCGCGGGTGCAGTCAGGAGTCCAGCTCCGCGAGGAACGCCAGGGCGGTGGACCAGGTGCGGTCGGCGGCCTCGGCGTCGTAGTCGGGGAGTTCGGGGTCGGTGTAGATGTGGCCGGCGCCGCGGTAGCGGTGGACCTCGACGTCGGCGCCGGCCTTGGTCATGCGGAGGTACCAGGCGTTCAGCCAGTCCTCCGGCTCGAAGGGGTCGGGTTCGGCGACGTGCAGCTGGACGGGGATCGAGGTGGCGGCGTCGTCGCGGATGTCCGAGGTGCCGTGGAGGAGCAGCAGGCCGCGGGCGTTGGTGTCGGCGAGGGCGAGGTTCTGTGCGACGGCCGCGCCGAGGGAGAAGCCGGCGTAGACCAGGCCGGGGCCCTGGCCGAGCAGCGGGGCGGCGGCGTGGACGCCGCGCCGCAGCAGTTCGTCGGTGGTGACCTCGTCCTTGTAGGCCATGCCGTCCTCGACGGTGTCGAAGACCCGCCCGTCGTACAGGTCGGGGGTGTGCACCTCGTGGCCTGCGGCACGCAGCCGATCGGCGGCGGCGTGGACGGCCGGGCGGAGGCCGTAGGCGGAGTGGAAGAGGACGATCTGGGCCACGGGGTGCTCCTGTTCGCTCGGGGACGGTGCAACCTCCCATGATCCCCCACTCCACCGACACCGCGGGCCCGGCCCGCCGGGGTGCGGCGGGCCGGGCGCGGGGGGATGCCGGGAGCAGGACTCAGGAGGTCTCGACCCAGACCCCGTCGAAGCCCTGCTTGGCCTGGAGGCTGACGAAGTTCCAGCCGGCGGGCGGGTTGGTCACGGTGAGGGTCTCGCTGTTGCCGGTGCGGGCCGACTTCGCGGTGTACGCGCTGCTGGTGGCCCAGTTGGCGGAGCTGTAGTAGAGGTCGGCGTCGCCGGTGCCGCCGCCGCTGGTGACGGTGAGGCGGGCGGTGCCGGCCGGGACCCAGAGGTAGAAGTAGCGGTGGTCACCCGTGGGCGAGGCGAGGTTGCTGCGGCGGCAGCCGGGCTCCAGGCGGCGGGTGTCGGGGTCGGTGCACTCGGGGCGACCGCAGCCGGTGGGGGTGCAGGTGCCGAGCCAGCGGTCGAAGTCGGCGTCGTAGCGGGTGCCGATGGTGGTCTTGAGGTGGGCGCGGGCGCCGGCCCAGTCACCGGTGCGGTAGCGGGCGAGGACGGTGTCGACGTCGGCCCGGTGCGTCTCGATCATGTAGCGGACGGCGAGGTAGCCCCAGTTGTAGATGCGGGTGGAGTCGGCGTTGTCGTAGGTGGTGTCGAAGAGGGTGCTGAGGCGGTAGGTGTGCTTGCCGGCCTGGGTGAGGGCGTCGGTGTAGGTGGCACCGCGGTAGGAGTAGGAGACGTACTCGGCGAAGCCCTCCACCCACCAGACGGTGGGGGTGGTCATGCCGGCGGAGAAGTCGCCGTACATGTCGAACCGGCCGTCGAGGTAGTGGGTGTACTCGTGGTTGAGGTTCCAGATCTGGAAGTCGGGGCGCAGCCACTCGGCCTCGTGGGCGATGAACCGGGGCTGGTTGCCGGCGGCGGAGGGGTCGCCCTCGAGGTACATGCCGCCGTTGTCGGTGCTGATGCCGTAGATGGCGCCGGCGTAGGTGCGGTAGTCGGTGCTGGAGTCGAAGACGACGACCTCGATGGTGGTGTTGCGGTCGCCGGCGACGGGGCCGTTGTCGCGCACGATGCCGTGCAGGTAGGCGTCCTGGCCGGTGAGGCTGGTGCAGCTGGCGGTGAGCTGGTCGGCGGTCATCTGCTGGGCGAGGATGCGGATGCTCGGGCTGCAGGTGCGGGTGGTCGTCAGGACGGCGGCCTTGAGGCGGTTCGCCAGGTCGCAGGTGCCGTAGTAGGCGCACTGGGCGGAGTCGTACTCGGCGGCCATCTCGGCGAGGCCGACCCAGAGCCCGGCGGTGGGGCCGGTCATGGCGGTGCGGCCGAGCAGGTCCTTGACCAGCGGGCGGACGGCGCCCTGGAGTTCGGTGTGCTGGAGGAAGCGGGCGAGTTCCCGGCCGGCGTTGGAGACCAGGTAGGCGCGGTCGCCGCCGAGCATGCCGAGGTGGGCGCCGGCGAAGGCGGCGAGGGTGTCGAGGACGCCGTGGTCGGCGGCGACGGCGGTGACGAACTCGGGTGACTGGTGGCCGCGCCAGAGCACCGTGTAGGTGTTGTTGACGGCGTTGAGCATCCACCAGGAGGCGTCGTAGCGGCTGTCGTAGTCGGTCAGCAGGCGCCGGACGACGGTGAGGTAGCGGGCGTTCTCGCCGGAGCTGTCGATCAGGGTGACGGCCTCGGCGAGGGTCTGGCCGTTGGCGTCGGTGACGTCGCGGGAGTGCGGGGCGGCGAAGAAGGCGTCGAGGGCGCCGCGGATCGAGCTCTGCAGGGCGGCGCCGTACGGGCCCACGTCGCCGGAGCGGTACCACTGCACGTAGTAGCCGGCCCGCAGGTAGAGCACCAGCTGGGCGGCGGAGGTGCTGTTGTCTCCGGGGTAGCCGGCGGAGACGTCCCGCAGGGCGTCGGCGACGGAGACCATCTGGGCCTCGCGGAAGGCACCGCGGGCGTCCGTGCCGGTGAGCGCGAAGAGGGTGTTGATGCAGCCGGTGTCGGCGGTCTTCACGGTCTGGACGAGGGCGCTGCCGGTGCGGCCGGTGAAGTCGCCGACGTTGCAGGCGGCGGCCGCGGTGCGGGGTGCGGCTGCGGTGCGCTGCTCGGCCGTGCGGGTCTCGGCGGTGCGGGGCTTGTCGCGCCGGGTGGCGGCGGCGTCGTAGGCGGGCTGGGGTGCCCGTTCGGCCGGGTCGGAGACGGTGGCCTCGGCGGGGGCGAGGGCCGTTCCGGGCCGAGGGGTGGTCTCCGGGCGCGGGGCCGGGCCGGACCTGACGGGGCCGGACCGGGCGGCGGTGCCGGTCTGCTGCGGGGTGCCGGGGGCGGCCTCGCTCTCGGTGGAGAGCAGCAGGCCGAGCGTCAGGCAGCAGGCGACGGCGAGCGCGAGCCATCGCAGGGCGCGCAGGGGTGAGGGTGTCCGGGAGGTGTGCACGTGGAGGCCTCCGGGCCGGGTCTGCGGCCGCGTGGGGGCGGCCGGTGGGGGTGTGTGCGGGCAGGGCGGAGCGGTCCGCACGAGCTCCGCCATCCGCGAAGGTGTGACATGTACAATTGCACGCGTCACATGGCATGGGAAGCCCTCACGCAGACTCAACTTCCCTTCACGGACGCCCAGTTGGGCTTGAGCTGCAGCGGAGCAGCGTGGACATGAAGAGTCAGGGAACAGTCGTCCCAAAGTATGGACATCTGATTACCAGCCAGTAGCCTCTGACGGTGTGACAGAGACCACCGACTCCATGTCCCCCGCCGTCGCCCGGCCGCGCCGCCGCCGGGTGCTGAAGGCCGCCGCATTCACCGCCGGTGCGGCCGTCCTGCCGATCGCCACGGGCGCGGGCGCGGCCACCGCCGCCACCGCCCCCCGGTTCCTGCACGGTGTCGCCTCCGGCGACCCGCTGCCCGACGGCGTCGTCCTGTGGACCAGAGTGACCCCCACCCCCGAGGCCGTCCCCGGCTCCAACGCCGGCCCGGCCACCGAGGTGCTGTGGCAGGTCGCCACCGACAAGGCGTTCTCCTCGGTGCGCGCCAGCGGCACGGTGACCACCGCCGCCGCCACCGACCACACCGTCAAGGTCGACGTCCGCGGCCTGGACGCCGACACCGTCTACTGGTACCGCTTCACCGCCGGCGGGGTGTCCTCCCCCGCGGGCCGCACCCGCACCGCCCCGGCCGCCGACGCCGCCCTCGACCGGCTGCGGCTCGGCGTCGCCTCCTGCGCCAACTGGGAGGCCGGCTACTTCTCCGCCTACCGCCACCTCGCCGCCCGCGGCGACCTCGACGTCTTCCTCTTCCTCGGCGACTACATCTACGAGTACAAGAGCGGCGAGTTCTGCGCGGCCGGCAAGGTCGTCCGCCCGCACGAGCCCGCCCACGAGATCACCACCCTCGCCGACTACCGCACCCGGCACGGCAAGTACAAGACCGACCAGGACCTCCAGGCGCTGCACGCGCTCATCCCCACCGTCGCCATCTGGGACGACCACGAGTTCGCCAACGACGCCTGGTCCGGCGGCGCCGAGAACCACACCCCCGGCACCGAGGGCGACTGGACCGCGCGGATGGCCGCCGCCAAGCAGGCCTACTTCGAGTGGATGCCCGTCCGCCCGTCGATCGCCGGCACCACCTACCGCCGCCTGCGCTACGGCAAGCTCGCCGACCTGCACCTGCTCGACCTGCGCTCGTTCCGCTCCCAGCAGGTCAAGGTCGGCAACGGCGACGTCGACTCCGCCGACCGCACCCTCACCGGCCGCGCCCAGCTCGACTGGCTCAAGTCCGGCCTCTCCGCCTCCGACACCGCGTGGCGGCTGATCGGCAACGAGGTGATGATCTCCCCCGTCGCCTTCCTCTCGCTGCCCGACTACCTGCTGCGGCCGATCGCCAAGCTGCTCGGCCTGCCCGGCGAGGGCCTCGCGGTCAACACCGACCAGTGGGACGGCTACACCCACGACCGCCGCGAACTCCTCGGCCACCTGAAGAACAACGGCATCGGCAACACCGTCTTCCTCACCGGGGACATCCACTCCGCCTGGGCCTCCGACGTCCCGTACGAGGCCGCCACCTACCCGGCCTCCGGCAGCGCCGCCACCGAGTTCGTCGTCACCTCGGTCAGCTCCGACAACATCGACGACTTCCTCAAGGTCGCCCCGCAGACCCTCTCCCTGGTCGCGGCCGCCGCCATCCAGGCCGCCAACCGCCACATCAAGTGGGTCGACCTCGACTCGCACGGCTACGGCGTCCTCGACATCACCCCGCAGGCCGTCCAGATGGACTACTACGTCCTCTCCGACCGCACCCGCCGCGACGCCACCACCAAGTGGACCCGCTCCTACCGCACCCGCACCGGCACCCAGCAGGTCGAACGGGTCTGGTCGCCCGTCAAGTGACCGCCGGCGCCCGCCCGCGGAGGGAGAGACCGCGGGCGGGTGCCCGGCACCGACAGCGGCGCCCGCCGCAACCGCGCAGGTCCGCCGCCGCGTCCACCCTGGGACGGAAGGACGACGGTGGGCGGATCGATCGAGCGGCGGCCGACGGGCCTGGTGCCGTGGGGGGTCGCCGCCGGGGCGGCGGCCTGGTGCCTGGTCGGGTGGCTGCGGTCCGAGCGCACGGAGAACGACCCGTGGAACGTCTGGATCCCGATCGGGTACGGCGCCGTCAAGGGCGTGTTGCTCGGGCTGCTGGCCGGCTGGTGCGCCGTCGCCGCCGTGCGGCTCGCGCGCGGCAGGGGCGGTGGGGGCGTGGCCTTCGCGGGCGCGCTGGCCGGCGGCCTGCTGCTGGGCACGCTCCGGGACTTCCTGGGCGATCCGCAGCCCCGCACGCTCTACTACTTCGACGATCCGCGGCCGGAGGCCGAGTGGTACTGGCGCCCGCTGCTCGCCGAGTGGGGCACGTACACGGTGCTGCCGGCCCTGCTCTGCGCGCTGGTGGTGCTGTTCGCCGCCCGGTCACCGCGGTGGGCGGCGGGCGGCACCGTCGCCCTCGCACTGACCGGGGCGGCCCTGCTGTTCCTACCGTTCGTCGCCGCCCACGGCCTGCCGGAGCCGGAGGGCAACGGCGAGCACGTCAACAAGTCGGCCGCCGCCACCCTCACCGTCCTCGCCACCGCGCTGGGCGTGCTGGCAGGGGCTGCCGTCCTGGCGGGACGTGCACGCGCGGCCAGGATGTCTTCGAGGCGCTCGGGCGGTTGATTCAGGGGCGCGTTGCCCGAGTGCCCTTCGGTCAGGAGACCACGTCCTTGCGGGCGAAGCCGCGGAAGGCAAGGGCGAGGAGGACGATCGCGTAGGAGAGGGAGAGGGAGACGCCCTGGATCATGCCGCCCCATTCGAGTCGGGGTTGGAGGGCGTCGGCCCAGGCGTACTGCCAGTGGGCGGGCAGCCATTCGCGGAGGTCGCCGAGGGCGGTGACGGCGTCCAGGACGCCGGTGACGATGGAGAGGAAGACGGCGCCGCCGACCGCGCCGAGCGGGGCGTCGGTGGCCGTGGAGAGCCAGAACGCCAGCGCGGCGATGACGAGTTCGGCGAGGATCACGTAGCAGACGGCGAGGCCGAGCCGGGGCAGGGCGGTGGCGGCGGGCAGGCTGGTGCCGGTGGGCAGCTTGAGGTCGCCCCAGCCGTACGCGGCGGTGCCGACGGCCAGGCCGACCAGCGGCAGCAGCACGATCGCGGCGGCGGAGAAGGCCAGCCCGACGGTGAACTTGCGGGCCAGCAGCCGGGCCCGGGGCACCGGCGCGGCCAGCAGGTAGCGCAGCGAGGACCAGCCCGCCTCCGAGGCCACGGTGTCGCCGCAGAACAGGGCGACCGGGATGACCAGCAGGAAGCCGGTGCCCATGAACAGCAGGGTGGCGGCGAAGTTGGGCCCCGAGGAGGTGGCGAGCTCGATGAAGGTGGTGCGGTCCGGCCGGTCGGGGGTGCCGCCGATCTGGAAGGCGGCGAGGATGACGAACGGCAGCGCGGCGAGCAGCCCGCCGATCACCAGGGTGCGGCGGCGGCGCAGTTGGCGCACCGCCTCGACGCGCAGCGGCAGGGTGCGGCGGGGCGAGTAGCCGACGGCGGGGCCGGTCGAGGTGCTGCTCATGCCGGGCCTCCGATCAGGGACAGGAAGGCGTCCTCCAGGCGGCGGTGCGGACCGACGCCGGTCACCGGCACCTCCAGGCGGACGAGTTCGACGACGAGCCGGGCGGCGCTCCCCTTGTCGTCGAGGCGGACGAGGATGCCGCCGTCGGCCGGTTCCGCCGAGGCGACGCCGTCGAGCGCGGCGAGCTTCCCGGCGGCCGCGGCGAGCTCCTCGGAGCCGTACCCGGGCCCGGTGGAGACGAGCAGCTGCTCGCCCGCGCCGACGATCTCGCCGACCGCGCCGGCGGTGACGAGGCGGCCGCGGTCCATGACGACGAGGTGGGTGCAGCTCTGTTCGACCTCGGACAGCAGGTGGCTGGAGACGATGACGGTGCGCCCGCCGGCCGCGTACCGGATCATCACCTTGCGCATCTCGCGGATCTGCGGCGGGTCGAGGCCGTTGGTGGGCTCGTCGAGGATCAGCAGGTCGGGCAGGCCGAGCATGGCCTGGGCGATGGCGAGGCGCTGCCGCATGCCCTGGGAGTAGGTCCGGACGGCACGGTCCAGGGCCTCGCCGAGGTCGGCGATGGCGAGCGCCTCCTCCAGGTGGGCGTCCTCGGCGGGCCGGCCGGTGGCCTGCCAGTACAGCTCCAGGTTGGCGCGGCCGCTGAGGTGCGGCAGGAAGCCGGCGCCCTCGACGAAGGCGCCGACCCGGGAGAGCACGGGCGCGCCGGCGCGCACCGCGTGCCCGAAGATCCGGATCTCGCCCTCGTCTGGCCGGATCAGGCCCATCAGCATGCGCAGGGTGGTGGTTTTGCCGGCGCCGTTCGGGCCGAGCAGACCGACCACCTGGCCCTGTTCGGCGCGGAAGGACAGCTCGCGGACGGCGTACCGGTCGGCGGCGCCCTTGTAGCGCTTGCTGAGGCCGGTGATCTGCAGCGGGACACCGGCCAGCGCCGGGTCGGCGGGCAGCTGCGGTCGGCGCCGGCGGCGCAGCAGGAGCAGGGCGGCCGCGGCGGCGACGGCGAGCAGCGGCAGCACCCAGACCCGGGCGGGCAGCGGGGCGGCCTCGGTGTGCAGGCCGGCGACGGTGGGGGCGGCGAGCGGCCCGTCCACGGAGACCGTGTAGGTGGCGGGCTGCGCCGGGGAGGCGTACGCCAGGTCGGTGGAGGCGAGGACGAGCCGCAGCCGGTGCCCGGCCGGGAAGGAGTGGTCGACGGCGGGCAGGGCGATCTGCACGGTGCGGCCGCCCGGCGCGTCGGCGCCGGTGACCCGCAGCGGGGCGACGAGCTGCTGCGGCAGGGTCTGCTTGCCGTCCGGCCCCAGGTCGTAGAGCTTGGCGAACAGCACCGCGTCGGGCCGGTCGGCGTGCACGGTGGCGGAGACCCGGGCCTGGCCGGTGAGGTCGAGCGGGGCGGTCAGCGGGGCGGAGTCGAAGGCCGCGTACTGGCCGGGGAAGTCGAGGGAGAGGCCGCTGCCGAGGGCGGCGGCCTGGGAGAGGGCGCCGATCCCGGGGACGGTGGAGATGTTCGGCGGGGCGCCGCCGGGCGGGTTGGCGATCGTCTGCTCGCGGCCGGCGAGTTCGATGCTGCGGGTGGCGGTGCCGCCGAGGCCGGGGTACGCGTCGGCGTCGGCGCCGCGCAGCACGGCCTGGAAGCCGGTGGAGTCGACGCCGCCGGTGCGGGTGACCCGGAAGGCGGGCCCGGTGTCGGCGGCCCTGCCGGCGAGGTGGCGGTCGAACCAGGCGGTGACCCGGGCGTCGGTGCGCTCGCTGCCCTCGGTGCCGCCGTCGTGCCCGCCGGCGAACCAGTCGACGGCGACGGGGGCGCCGTTGGCGGCGACGGCCTTCGCGATCCGGTCGCCCTGGTCGAGCGGGAAGAGCGAGTCCTGCTGGCCCTGGACGACCAGGGTGGGCACCTTGATCCGGTCGGCGACCGAGGACGGACTGGACTTGTCCAGCACCGCGACGGCCTCCGCATCCGGGCGGCCCGCCGCGGCGACCCGGTTGTACATGGCGCAGAGCTCGTCGAGGAAGCGGCCGCAGCCGACCGTGCCCTGCTGTCCGTCCCGGGGCCCACCGGTGGGGGCGCCGGCCGAGCCGGTGGTGAAGAACAGCCCGGCCCAGAGCTTCTTGAAGACGCCGTCGGCGGCGGTCGAGCCCTGGACGGCCTGCGGGAAGAGCGCGTCGGCGAGGTTCCACCAGGTGATCCCGGCGGCGACCGCGTCGATCCGCGGGTCGTACGCGGCGCCGAGCAGGGCCGCCCCGCCGCCGTAGGAGGCGCCGGTGATGCCGACCCGCGGGTCGCCGGCCCTGTCGAGCTGCACCTCGGGCCGCTTCGCGAGCCAGTCGACGAGGTGGACGACGTCCTGGATCTCGCGGTCCGGCGCGTCCAGGCCGATCCGGCCGCCGGACTGGCCGAAACCGCGGGCGGACCAGGTCAGGACGGCGTAGCCGGAGCGGGCGAGCTGCCGGGCCCGGTCGCGTTCGCCCTCCTTGGAGCCGCCGAAGCCGTGCGCCAGCAGGATCGCCGGGCGCGGGGAGGCGCCGGTGGTGAAGAACGAGGTGTCGATCCGGACGGTCGCGCTGCCGCCCGGGGTCTCGGGCATGGTGAGGAAGCGGTCCTCCTGGCGCACCTCGGGCCCGGAACCGCCCGCGGCGGTGCCGATCGCCCCCACGACGACCAGCACCGCCGCAACCACCCATGCCACCAGCGCGCGCCGTCCCAGCCGGCGGCGGCGCCGGGCCCACCCGAACCCCATGGCCACCGACCCTAACCCCGGTCGGGGTAGGGAGCCCGTAAAGGGCGCGATCACGTCAGCCGCGCCGGTCGTTCGGATGCGGCCCGGCGGGGTCAGGCGGTCCTGACCGCCATGAGCAGGCCGGTCGACCAGGCGAGGCGGACCGTCCGGAAGTCCTGACGATCCGTCAGATCGTCGATGATCCGCCGGACGGCCGCGGTGTGCTCGGCGGGCCATCCGCGCACGGTGCGCGCGGCAGCGTCCGTCGTCGCCACTGCGGTGCTCCTCGTGTCCGTCGTGTCTGCAGCGTTCAGTGGACGAGCAGGGCGGCGTCGGGCACGGGCCGGGCGGTCCCTCCGGGATTCACAGCAGGCCGTCCCACATCTGCTCGACGACGACGGCCCACCAGTTCTCCGGGTCCTGGAAGACGGTGGGGTCGAGGGCGGCGAGCTGCTGCTGGAAGGCGTCGGTGGCCTCGGCGGCGGCGTGCGGGTCGAGGCCGACCCGGGCGGGGCGGTGGGCGGCGAGGAGCGCGAGGCAGCGCACGTACGCCGGGAGGTCGCGGTTGAGGTAGCGGCCCGTCCCGTTGTCGGGGTCGACCGCCCAGATGCGGCCGATGCCCTGGCCGGTGCCGGTGCCGCCGTCGCCGCACTGCACGGCGACCAGGGCGTGGCCGTCGGTGCCGAGCAGCACGTACTCGGCCAGCAGCGCGCGGGCGGCGTCGGGGACGCGGCTGCCGCGGCCGGTCGCGGCCAGGTGGGCGGCGACGTCCGGCAGGCCGGGCAGCACCTCGAAGAAGCCGTCGACCCGGGCGGGCAGGCCGGCCCAGACCAGGGTGGCGCCGGCGGCGTCCGGGAGGGCGGTGGCGGCGGTGTCGTCGGCGTCGAAGCGGTGCACGCCGTCGGCACCGAACTGCTCGGCGAGGCGGCGGCCGAGGGCGGCGTCCCGCTCCGGCGCGGCGGCCTCGACGGCGCGGGGGAACGGTGCCCGGTTGGGCCGCGGCGGCACCGGGCGGCCGGCCTCGCGGAACAGCTTCTCGGTGGCGTCGGCCAGCGCGCGGACACCGGCGGCGCGGCGGTCGAAGCGCGGGCCGTAGTCGTGACCGTACGAGAAGGTGGCGACCGGCAGTTCGGCGAGCAGCGTGGCGGCGCAGTACCCGCCGGGGAGTTCGCAGGGACGCAGGTCGGTGTGGACGGCGAGCACGTCCTCGGGCCGCACGCCCTGCTGCTGCAGGGTCCGCCAGGCGTGCACCTCGGGGTGCCGGGTGCCCGGTGCGGACATCCGGAAGAGGCTCTGCTCCTCGCCGTCGGCGTCGCGGTAGGTGAGCACGGCGGTGGCGCCCGGCCCGGTGGCGAGCGGCCGGTCCGGGTCGTACGTGCCGGCGCCGAGCTTGTCGCGGTAGAGCCGGACGACCTCCTCGACCGGCACCGACGGCCAGGTGGTGAGCTCGCCGGTCTCCCGGTCGACCACGGCGCAGGCCGAGCCGATCTCGGCGGGGGCCCGCCGCTCGCCCTCGGGGGCGCCGGCCTCCGCCGCCTCCGCGGGCTCGGCCCACAGCACCCAGCCCAGGTCGAACTCGTGGACGCCGACGGTGCGCCACTGCTCCTCCGGCAGGTCGCCGTTGAGCCACCGATGGGCGGCCTCCATCGCCTGCTCACGGGTCGTCACGCGCTCGTTCTCCTTCGGAGCCGGAGGGAAAGGGTCCACGGTGGTCGTCCGCGGACGGGGTCAGAGGACGGCGGGCAGGGCCAGGCGCAGTGCCGCGACACCGGTGGCGTCGGCGAGCAGCAGCACGCCGTCCGGGGTGATGTCCACGCCGCCGAGCGGCCCGGCGGAGAGGAACGCCGCGATCGGCCCGCCCTCTCCGCGCGGCCAGATCCGCACGTAGTCGCCGCCGACGGCGAGCCGGACGGGGCAGGCCTCGCGCTGCTCGTCCGTGGGGCGGTCCAGCTGCTGCGGGTCCACGGCCACCGGCTCGCCGGTCGCGGCGTCGAAGGTGTGCAGGGCGGGGTCGCCGCCGGGGACGTAGGCGGCCAGCACGGCGGTGCCGTCGGGTGCGGTCGCCGCGGTGACGGCGGTGACGCCGGGCAGCGGCCGCGTCCACAGGGTGCGCCAGGGCAGGGCGAGACCGAAATCGGGAGCGGGCAGGCCGTCCTGGCGGCAGGCGTGCTCCAGCAGCCCGGCCCGCAGACCGGGGCCGGCACCGTGGCGGGTGAACAGCGGGGCCAGCCGGAGCCAGGTGCGGGCGAGCGGCGGCAGCTCGGTACCGGCGGCCGCCAGGTGCTCGACGGCGGCCCGCAGCCGGACCTGTTCGGCGTGCAGCAGGAAACCGGGATCGGCCAGCAGTTCGGGCAGCATCCCGCCCTCCAGGGCGTGCCCGGCCAGCTGCTCGCGGACGTACGCCGGGGCCGCCGCCCAGCGGTCGGCGCCGCCGTCCGCGTCGCCCGCACCGGCGGCCAGCGCGACGGCGATGCGGCGCTGGGCCTCACGGACGGTGGTGCCGAACCGCTCGCGCAGCTCGTCGGCGACCGCGGGGTGCACGATCCGCACGGACGGGTCGGTGTCCTCCCCGACGAGTTCGAAGAACGGGAGCAGCAGGAGCCGGCCGGCGGCGAGCGCCGGGCCGAGGTCCCTGCCGGCCACGGCGGAGGCGAGCCGCCCCCACAGGGCGAGCGGCAGCGGCGCACCGGGGCCGGCCAGGGCGAGCGGGGCCAGCAGCCGGCGCAGCGTCAACTCGTCCGTGCCGCAGCGTTCGGCGTGCAGGTCGAGGGCGTCGCCGACGGTGCGCGGCAGCGGCGTCCCGCCGCCGGCGTCCCGGGCGGCCCGCTCCGACCAGGCGGCGAGCCGCACCACCAGCGGGCCGGCCGCCGTCCGGGCCAGCCGTGCCGCGGCGGCGGGGTCGTCGAGGGTGTGCTCTGCCTGGAGCAGCAGGCCCGCCGGGTCGGCCCACGGCTCCTCGTCCAGGTCGACGACCCGGAGCGTCCCGGCGGGTGCCCGTTCCGCCAGCCACCGGGCCTCGGCCCGCGGCACGTCGGCCAGCAGCCGCAGGCCGGGGGCGGCGGCGAGCGGCAGCAGCACCTCGGCCGCGATCCGCGCGGGCTCGCCGGACGCCGGCAGCACCCCGGCCCGGTCGACGTCGGCGACGACGACGGCGGCGGGCCGCTCGCGCGGCTCGGCCAGCAGGCGGGGGATCTCGTCGGCGCGCCCGGCCCCCGGGGCGAACTCGTCGGCGACCAGCCAGAGCAGCTGGTCGGCGGTCAGCCCGGTCGCGTCGAACACCGGCGGCGCGGGCAGGTCGCCCGGCGGCACGGTGGCCGGGTCCAGCACGCCGGTGTCGATCCGCTTGCGGTACTCCGGGTCGCAGAACATGAGGAAACCGGTCAGCAGCCGCGAGCGGCCGCTGCCGCTGCTGCCGGTGACGAGCACCGTACGGGGTGCGCCGTCCGCACCGGTCCGCCAGGCCGCCAGGGCCCGCAGTGCGGCTGCCCGGCCGCCGATGTGCGGGTGGGGCTGGTAGGTGGTCGGGTCGGTCACGTCGGTCTGCTCCGGGTCTGGAGAGGGCTGGAGAGGAGTGGTCGGGTCGGTGTCGGCGGAGGTCGGGCCGGGGCGGCGGGCTACCAGTTGTCGGGTTCCATGACGTACTCCCAGGACTCCGACCCGGCGGCGTCGGGGTCGACGCCGCCGAGCCACACCCGGAGCTCGTCGATGACCTCGTAGCGGTCGGGGCCGCCGGTGCGGTAGGCGTCCGCGTACCGGGCCTGGAGGGCGGCCATGGTGAGGAAGGACCCCAGGGTCGTCCCGGCGAGCGGCTCGGCCGGGTGGGCGTGGTCCGGGGAGTCGGCGGGGATCATCCGCAGGACGCGGCCGGTGGCGCCGTCCAGCAGCAGCGGGGCGCCCATCCACTCGCCGAGGGCCAGGAACGGGCCGCTGTCCTTGGGCTGTTCGTTGTCCGGGACGGACTCCCACGGCCGCACCGCGAGGCTCCGGGAGGTGACGCGATCGAGCCACAGACCGATCTGCCCCTCGACGAAGGGCACGCCGGTGCCGGTGAGGAGCTCCCGGGTGGGCGCGTGGGTGACCGCGTCGGGCACCTCGTCCGGCTGCAGGCGGTGGACGTTCCCGGGACCGTAGGTGCGCTCCAGCAGGCCGCGCAGGTCGGCGACGGCCGCCGGGTCGTACGGGCGCGGCAGGGCGCGCCCGGGCGGGCCGACCGCCGGGGACGGGCAGCAGCGGGGCCCCTCGGGCAGCAGCGCGGTGTCGACCCGGACCGCGTAGGCGCCGCGCCGGTCGGCGAGGACGACGAGGTCGCCGACGACCCCGGCGCGCTCCGCGTCGGGGTGGTGCAGGACGCCCGCCGACCGGCCCTCGGCGTCGAGGAGTTCCGACCACTTCCACTCCGGCCGCAGCCCCCCGGCCTCCTCGGGGACGAGGTCGGGGGCCTCCGTGCCCGGGGCCAGCGGCCCGGCGAGGAGCTCGCCGGCGGCGGCGTCGCGGACGAGGCGGAACCCGGCCTCGTCGGTGGTGACGACCGCCGGCCGGCCGCCGTACGAGGCGGCGGTGACCGCCTTCAGGCCGGACCGGTGGCGCACCGCGGGGGCGGTGAAGTCGCCGGCCGGCCGCCAGTGGGACCACACGGTGCGGAACGGCAGCGGCTCGGGGCACGCCCCGGCGAGCTCCTCCGCACGCTCGGACTCCCCGCGGGCGAAGGCGTCCTGGGCCAGCCGGGCGACCCATTCGCCGTGCGGCGTGCCCGGCCGGACCAGCTCCAGCAGGTAGTGCAGGGCGGCCGCGCGGCTGTCGCGGACGAAGCCGTCCGGGTAGCAGGCCCGGAAGGCCTCCGTCAGGGGTTCGCGCGGCACTCGGGCCAGGGCCCGGGCGTCGGCGAGCAGGTCGTCGAACCGGCCGGCGGCCGCCGCGTGCCCCGGCAGGGAGCGCGCGGCCCAGTCGGCGAGCGTGGCGCCGCCCAGCAGTTCGTCGGTCAGCGCCGCGTCGATCCGGTCGGTGCCGGACCCGCGCAGGGCGGCCGCGAGGGCTCCGTCGGCGAAGCCGACCGTGCCGTCCTCCTCCCGCACCAGGTAAGGGAGTTCGGCCGCCCGGGTACGGAGCTCGTCCGCGGTGGCGGGCACACCGGCCGCGCGGCAGAGCACCGCCCAGCCGTCGACCGGGATGCGCCGCAGCTGCGCCCCCGCGAGCGCCCGCAGCGCCGCGAGCACGTCCGCCGGCACGGCGGACTCCAGTCCGCGCAGCACGTCCGCGGTGCCGCCGCCCTGCAGCACGACCGCCTCGGCCCGGTACCTGGGCGACCTGGCGTCCGGCAGTTCGGGCACCTCGTCCTGCTCGACGACCAGCCGCAGCTTGCTCTTGGCGGTGGCGAGCGCCAGCGAGCGCACGATCTCCTGCAGCAGCCGCGGCTCGCCGCCCCGGACGAGCGTCCCCGCGAGGTGGGTGTTGGCGAGCAGGATCGTCCGCGGCCGCTTCTCCTTGCCCAGGAGCCGGACGAGTTCGCCGAGGTCGCCCGGGACGGGCCCGCGCTGCAGGCCCGTCAGGTCGAGCAGGTCGCGGACGACCTGCTCCCCGCTGCGGCCGGCCGCGTCGAGGTGCAGGGCGTCCGGGAACTCCTCGGCCAGGGCCGCGAGGACGCCGCTCTTCCCGCTGCCGGCCGCCCCGCACACGTACACCCGGCCGGGCTTGTCGTCCCGCAGCCGGGCAGAGATCTCCCGGACCGCCCGGTCCGCGGTCGTCCGGTCGGGATCCGCCACTGGGTCGCTCCTTCGTCCGTGCTCGGTCACTCGCTGGTGTCCATGGCGTCCTGGGTGTTCAAGGCATTCTGCTGGACGAGCGACCAGGTCTCGCCGACCTTGGCCACGTAGTTGCCGAAGTCGCGGTTCATCAGCTGCCGCGGGGTGGCCTTGCCGGGCTCGCCGGTGGGCCCGACCACGTCGCCCTTGCGGTAGCCGGTGGCGTAGTGGATCGGCACGCCCGCGTGGTCGTCGGCGAGGTAGCCCGAGCAGTCGGCGTGGCCCTGGCCGCGACCGCAGGGCTCGCGCTCGGTGTAGAGGCTCAGCACCTCGTACTTCTGCCCCTCCGGCCGCGACGCGTTCAACCGGTCCATCCACCCGCCGAGGTGGGTCTCGGAGTGGAGCGGTGTGACGCCCTTCCGGTCGCCGCCGCTGGCCGGGACGGAGCTGTCCACGACGTAGCTGATCTCCTTGGTCACGGGGTCGTAGACCTCCATGACCGCGTAGTTGCGTCCGCTGAAGTCGGGACGGTGCGTCCCCTGGGCCTCCAGGACGGCGGTGATGCTCTTGGCGGCGAACGCCTCCTTGATCGCCTCCTTGGAGTCCGCGTAGTCGTCGGACTGCTTCAGCGCGACCTCGGAGGTGGTCTTCTCGTGGTCGACGACACCGCGGGAGCGCGGATCGGTGCTGCCCTTGGGCAGGTCCTTGCCGTCCTGGTCGACGCCGGTCTTGCCCTCAGCGTCGGACGGGGCGTACGGGAAGTCCCTCTGCTCCGGGCTCATGCCGACGCCGTGCTGCTCGTGGAACGAGTGGCTCATGCGGCCGAGCGCGGCCACCACGGCGCCCTGTTCGCCGGGGTGCATGTCGCCGAAACCGGGCAGCGCCTGGGCCAGGTCCGACCGGCGGAAGGTGTACGCGTCGTCGCCCTCGGTGAGGTGCAGGACGTACGCCAGGCTCTGGTCCTCGTCCGTCGCCCACTCGTGCAGCTTCTCGTGGACGTGGTCCATGTCGACCTGGCGCACGTCGTTGGTGTCCCGCAGCTGCTGCTGGCAGTCGTCGCCCTGGACGCCGTAGATGTCGTCGTCGCGGTCCTCGCGGTCGGCGAGGCGTTCGTGCTCGGTGCGGGCCGGCTCGTGGATCGGGTGGTCGGGGTCGTCCTTGTGCTTCTCCGCCAGCGACTGCTCGTCCTCGGCGTCCTTCCCGTGCTCGTGCTTCTCCTGCTTCTTCTTGCCGGCCGGGTCCTCGGGACGCCGGTCGGCCTCCCCGTCCCGGCCGGGCCGGTCGCCGGTGCCGTCGCCGTGCCGGTCGGCCGGGATCGGCTTGCGGTCCGCGTCGAGCGGGATGGCGAACACCCCGTGGTCGCCGTTGTGCAGCGGCTTGTCGCTGCGGGCGCCGGTCTGGTTGTCGAGGTAGACGATCTTGCCGTTGTGGTTGACGACGTTCCAGGCGTGGGCCCGGCCGTTGGCGTCCTGCGTGACGATGACGGCCTGGGAGCCGTGCCCGGACTGCCGGAGGGTGTCCTCCAGGCGGTGGAACGCCTGGTCGCCGTTGCCCAGGTCCCGGAAGGGCGCACCGAGTTGACGCTCGGCACGGTCGCGGCCGCCGCGCTCGCCGTCCGGGCTGCCGTCGTCGGTGCGGGCCGCCGCGGCCGTGGGGTTGCCGCTGTACGTGTCGGCGCTGGAGAGCGCCACGTCCAGGCAGTTGTTGTCGCGGCCGGGCTCGCGGTGCCCGTCGCCGTTCACCGCGCCCGGCCAGTCCCCGTACGGGTCGGGGTGGCGCTGCGGGGTGCCGTCCGGGTTCCGCGGGATGCGCCGCTCCAGCTCCTGCTGGTGGTGCTCCTCGACCCTGGCCAGGCCGCCGGGGGTGTCGTACGGGCGGCTGTCGGAGAGCGGGCGCTCGTGCGCGGGGGTGTCGGCGTCGGCGTCCGGACGGGTGTCCTCGTCCGGGCGGGTGTCGGCGTCGTGGTGGGCGTCTGCCTCGTGGTGGGCGTCGCCGTCCCGGGACGGGTCGTGCTCGGACTTGGCCTGGTCGTCGGACTTGGCGGCCTCGTCGGGCTTGGCCTGGTTCTCGGGCTTGGCGTGGTTCTCGGACTTGGCGGCCTCGTCCGGGCGTCCGTGATCGTCCGTACGGGCGTCCGGGCGCGGCGCGGTGGTGGCCGGGCGGTCCGCGGACGGCCGCGGGTCCGCACTGCGCGGGTCCCCCGTCCGGGGGTCCGGGCGGGAGGGCCGGTCGGCGTCCGGGCGCGGTGCGGCGGCGGGCCGGTCCGTGCCGGGACGGTCGGTACCGGGCTGCCGGCCGAGACCGGTCGGGCGGTCCCCGTGGTCCGGGCGGCCCGTGGACTGGCCGGGGACGGTGGTCGGCCGCCCGGTCGAGGGGCCGTCACCGGCGGTGCCGGGCACGGGGCCGCCCTGCCGCGGCGGGGTACCGGCGGTAGGCGCCCCGGAGGCGGGAACGCCGGAGCCCGGCACGGGTCCGGTCGCGACCGGGCCGGTGGTGGGCGTGCCGGAGTTCTGGCCGGTCGGGCCGGGGTGGGCCGCGGTGTCCGGGCCCGCGGTCGGGGTGTGGGTCGGCGGTGCGTCGGCCACCGCGGTGGACGCCGTCTCCACCGTGGCGAGGTGCGGGCCGTCGGAGGAGGGGGTCGGACGCGAGTGGTCCGGGCCCGCGGACGGCACCGCCGCGGACGGGACGTGCGGCACACCACCGGTCGGCACGCCGCGTCCGTCACCACCGCCGTGCGTGCCGGGCGTCGGGTCAGGGGTGGGGGCGGCCGCCGGTGTGCGGTGGTCCGCCGCCGGGGTGTGCGCGGGGCCGGAGCGGTCCTGCTGCCCGGGGATGTCCGCAGCCGGGCGGGACGCCGGGCCCTCGGACGCGTGGGCCGGTGCCGGAGCGTCCCCGCCGCGGACGGGGCCGTACGCGGGCCGGTCGCCGCCGTGCGAGGGGGCCGCCGAACCGTCGTCGCCGCCCCGCACCGGGCCGTACGCCGGACCGGGCCGGGACTCGCCGGAGTGCGCCGGCGCGGGGGCCGAATCCGGGGTGGGGTGGCTCGACGCCGGGCCGGGACGCGAGTCGGGCGTGCCGTGCGGAGGAACGGACGCTCCATCACCACTGCTGTGCGGCACCCCGGCGTGGGAGGGCGCGGCGTGGGACGGTGCGGCATGGGACGGTGTGCCGTTGGACGGCGCGGGTGCGGGTGCCGAATCCGGCGTCGGGTGGGCAGGGGCCGGACCGGGGCGGGGCGTGTCCGCACCCGACCGCTCCGAGGGGCCGTCGCCGCTGCGCACCGGTCCGTCCGAACCCTCGTGCCTGGCAGGAGCCGGACCGTCGGAGCCCGGAGCGGGCCGACCGTCCGTCCCCGTGTGCGCGGGCGGCGCGTCCGCACCACGGCCGTCACCCGCCGAAGGCGCGGGACCGTCCGAGGAGGGCGTCGGACGGCCGTCCGTCCCCGTGTGGGCCGGAGTCCCGGTGTCGGCGCCCGCCGACGGGGTGTGCGAGGACGAGGGCGGCGGGGTGCCGTCGCCACCGGCAGGCGTGTGGTTCGCCGCGGGCGCCGGGGCGGGATCGGAGGTCAGGCGCGTACCGAACGGGTCCGTCGGCGCCGAACTCCGCCCGTCGCGGCCGTCGTTGGCATGCGGGGTCGAGGAGCCGCCGTCGTTCCGGCCACCCGTTCCGGAGTCACCGTTCGACCCCGACGAGCCCGAGGAACCGGTGCCGCTGGCGGAGGAGCCACTGCCCGAGGACCCGCTCCCGGACGAACCGCTGCCCGACGAGCCACTGCTGCCCGACGAGCCGGCGGAACCGCTGGAGCCGGTCGAGCTACCGGAGCCGGAGCCCGAGTCGGAACCCGAGGATCCGGAAGATCCCGACGTACCAGTGGAGTTGGAAGATCCGGACGACCCGGACGACCCGGACGATCCCGAGTCGCCGCCACCGCTCCCGCTGCCGCTCTCGCCGCTGCCGCCGCTCTCGTGCCCGCCGCCCGAGCTGCCGCTGCCGTGCCCGGCCGCGTTGTCCAGGTGGTGCCGAGCCGCACCACCCGC